>NZ_JBCPGA010000052.1:0-12469 GCF_040914135.1 Ruminococcus sp. RTP21204st1_B2_RTP21204_210225
CTGTGTGATATATTAAAGCCCGTGGGCTTCCATATCGAGGGAATCCACGGGCTTTGTTGCGCTTTTTTTACAGCGCCCTTCTCCGAAATATCAACAATAGGGGAGATCTTATTTACTTTTCCTTCTTAGCCATGACCACAGCCGCACCGCTCAGAAGTGCAAGAGCGAATGCTCCACCTGCAACACCGGTCGATGGGTTTGTGTTTGAAGCGTTTGAAGCTGCCTTTGAGCTGCTGTCTGACTTGCTGTCAGTTGCCTTGCTGTCGGAAGATGAGCTGTCGGAAGCAGAACTGCTCGTATCTGACGAAGCATCAGAACTGCTTACGCTGTCAGGCTGTGAAGAAGCAGGTGCTTTCTTTACAAGGTTTGCCACAGCGTCATTTATAGCCTTTACCATAGCGTCCACGTCAGCCTGCTCTGTGATGTTCTTTGTTCTGTCGATAGCGGCAAGAGCCTTTTCAACTTCTGAGAAGTCCTCATAATCGTCTTTGTTGAGAGCCTTTGCGGCTTTCTCTGCCTTGTCAAGCTCTGTGTAGTCTGCTGACTTGTAAACAAGTGCCTCAACAGCGTCGTTTATATCTTTCGCCATTTTGTCAACATCTGACTGCTGTGTAAGGTTTTTAGTTCTGTCGATAGCTTCAAGTGCCTTTTCTACGGCTGTAAAGTCCACATAGTTGTCCTTATTAAGAGCCTTTGCAGTTTCTTCTGCCTTGTCAAGCTCTGTATAATCTGCCTTTGCATACTCAAATACAGCCGAACTGTCTCTATGAACTGCGAATGGTTTTTCACATTCATCAGTATGGAATGTACCGCCCTTTATCTCGCACTTTTCGCAATCGTTAAGGAAAATTCCTACGTCACCACCGAGTGTGATATCTCCTCCCGAGATAAGACCGTTCTTTATATTGTCTGTACCAAGATAAATATCCGCAAGCTTGGCATTGATATCTACCTTTCCGTCCTTTATAATCAAGCCTGTCTTAGGCTCAGGGGCACCTATACCAACTACTAATATTCCTGCTCTTCCTGCATTGATATTCACATCTCCGCCGTATATCTCAACAGAGCCGTTTGCATACAAACCGTCATTCCAGCCACCATCGGCAACTTCACTTGTGTCAATATTAAGAGTTGCGTCCATTACCTTTATGGAATAAAGTGTTATGACAGCACCGCCCTTTGCGTTGACAGTTCCTGACTCAAAAGTAACATTAGGCTGATCCATTACTGGAAGGTTGCCTGTTTCTTCAAGATTAAGCGCACTGTCCTTAGTCTTTCCACTTAGTACTACACCGGTATCTTTTGCGCTTCCTTTTCTCGAAATAACTGTAGTGCCTGAGGTCATCTTGTTATCTCCTGAGAAAACTATATTAGTAACTTTTTCTCCGTCAACAATGACACAAGACTTTTTCGCCGTCGAAAAATCAACATTGTCAAGTGTAAGAGTAGAAGTTGCTGCGTCCCAGCTCCAGCCCTCGTCTTCATTTTTCTGATCGTTCTGAAATCCTGCCACTGTAAGGTCAAGAGTTGTAGTTCTCTGCTGATTTGCCGCAAAAACATTTATTGCAGGCAAAGATGCCATACATATGACCGTTGCGAGCATTGTGCTAAAAATTCTTGTCTTTTTCATATTTATCCTCCCGAAATATAAGACTTCATATCATATTTGCATTGCGTTATAAAACCGCCCTGCTTATAATTATGATAGCAGAGCGGTAATAATTTTTCAACTATTTTGACACAAGCGGTCAAAAATCAGCACAAGCGGTATTCATTTAAACAAATAATGTATAAAAGTCCCACTTAATTGCTTTATATATCTATTTAATGGATATATTACTTTTTCTTCTTAGCCATGACCACAGCCGCACCGCTCAGAAGTGCAAGAGCGAATGCTCCGCCTGCAACACCGGTCGATGGGTTTGTGTTTGAAGCGTTTGAAGCTGCCTTCGAGCTGCTGTCTGACTTGCTGTCAGAAGATGAACTGTCAGAAGCGGAACTGCTAGTATCTGACGAAGCATCAGAACTGCTTACGCTGTCAGGTTGTGAAGAAGCAGGTGTTTTCTTTACAAGGTTTGCCACAGCGTCATTTATAGCCTTTACCATAGCGTCCACATCAGCCTGCTCTGTGATGTTCTTTGTTCTGTCGATAGCGGCAAGAGCCTTTTCGACTTCTGAGAAGTCCTCATAATCGTCTTTGTTGAGAGCCTTTGCGGCTTCCTCTGCCTTGTCAAGCTCTGTATAGTCTGCTGACTTGTAAACAAGTGCTTCAACGGCATCGTTTATGTCTTTCGTCATTTTGTCAACATCTGACTGCTGTGCAAGATCTCTATACCCTCTTAAAGCCTCAACTGCACTGTACAAGTTTGCAACGCTTTCATCTGTGTAGATAGAAAGGTCGGCAGGAATATTACCCAGCACTTCATAAACATCGCTGTAGTCAGCAGGCTCAGCACCGCAGGCAGGAGTATCGTTATTACGCTTAGTCCATACGTTTGATGAGCCGTTGAGCACATTTAAAAAGCTGTCTGTTTTCATATCGTCAATAGTAAGAGAAGCTGCTGATTCCGTATTTTTTGCTGTATTTTGTATGTTGTAGTAGCAATTTTGAATCGTACTTCTATTCATCGTATCTTGCATTGCAAAAGCATAAGCGGAAGAAGAAATATCAGATACAAGACCTGTTGCATAGCAATTCTTTACAGTGCCATAATAGTTATTGCTTGCAGCGTCAGTACCCATGAATGACGCACCAACAAAACTATTGCTTACATCACCCTTTGCATAGCAGTTGCTGATGTTAAGACCTGAGATGTTTCCAACAAAGCCGCCTGCATATTCTGCACCTGTTATATTGCCTGTGGCATAGCAATTTTCTATCAAAGTTTCATCAGTTGTCACTCCATTACCTATTCCAACGAAGCCGCCTACTGCAATGCCACGTCCGTTTCCTGTTACCTCAACAGAAACGTCTGCACCGCAATATTTAGCAGATGAGCCTTTTGCGAGCGTACCAACAAAGCCACCAACATTGCCCTTTTTTGTTGATTCCTCTATCTTTCCGGAAACACGGCTGTGGCTCACTGTTGTACCTCCGTCCTGAATGCCTACTAATCCGCCTATGCTGTTAAGAGCAACATAGCTGCCGTCAGAGCCTGCTTTCATGTCAAGACCGATAACAGTACAATTTACTATATCGCCCATAGAATAACCTACAAGCGCACCTCCCATGCGGAAGCCATATCCACTGCTGTGATTTCCGCCAACATAGTTTATAGAAACATTTTCAAGAACTACGTCCTCGATAGTGCCGCTGGTCGCACCGAACAAGCCGCATACATCGCCACTGTATGGCGATGTTTCTGTTCCAATGGTAAGATTTTTGATAGTATAACCATTTCCGTCAAAGTTGCCAGAGAAAACAAAATATTCATGACCACCCATAATAAGATCCGCCACAGTTTCTCCTACTGGAGTCCACTCTTTTCCACCGAGGTCGATATCCTCTGTAAGCTCAAAGTATGTGTCTGCATATTTTTCACCATATTCCTCTGCGTTCACTCTTTTCGCAAAATACGCAAGCTGTGAGCCAGTAGCTATTTGATAAGGGTCATCTTTTGTGCCTTTTCCTCCTGCAAAAGACTCCGCTACAGAGCCGTCCCAGACCTCTGTACCATCAGCAAAAACAGAAACAGGCACTAAGCTTGCCGCAAGACCCATCGTCACCAAAAGACTTAAAATCTTCTTTTTCATTCTAATTCCTCCATTATATTTTTCGGGGTTGATATTTCTTTTTTACTCAGAACATAAATTTTTCACGATTATTTTAACACAACCCACACACTTGTCAACAAGTTTGACACAAGCCGTCAAAAATCTGCACAAGCGGTATTCATTTAAACAAATAATGTATGAAAGTCCCACTTAATTGCTTTGTATATCCATTTAATGGATATATTACTTGTTCTTCTTAGCCATGACCACAGCCGCACCGCTCAGAAGTGCAAGAGCGAATGCTCCGCCAGCAACGCCTGTTGACGGGTTTGTATTTGAAGCGTTTGAAGCCGCCTTTGAGCTGCTGTCTGACTTGCTGTCAGTTGACTTGCTGTCAGAAGCGGAACTGTCAGGCTGTGAAGAAGCAGGTGCTTTCTTTACAAGGTTTGCCACAGCGTCATTTATAGCCTTTACCATAGCGTCAACATCAGCCTGCTCTGTGATGTTCTTTGTTCTGTCGATAGCGGCAAGAGCCTTTTCGACTTCTGAGAAGTCCTCATAATCGTCCTTGTTGAGAGCCCTTGCGGCTTCCTCTGCCTTGTCAAGCTCTGTGTAGTCTGCTGACTTGTATGCAAGTTCAAAAGCCTGTGTATGTGTTGCGATATCTGCTGAAATAGTTATTTCCTTGCTGAGAGGCTCGCAATCGTCAGCAGTTACCTCTACATTGTAAGTGCCTGCTGTAAGCATTGCAGTATTGCTTGTTATCTCTTTTCCGTCTACCTTTATTACAACATTTTTCAGGTCAGCAGGTGTTACGTCAAAGTCAACTGCATACTCCTTAGTTGGCAGGACAGGCGTTTTTCCCTCAACATACTGATACTTTGCACCGTCGGCTGTCAGCTCATCATAAAATTCTTTTGTTGTCATATAGTCATATGATTTAGCCTTGCCTGCTTCTTTATTTGAACCGCAAGCTTCAACATTTTCTGTTTCTGTGAAATAGTTGTTTTTAAAGTCAGTTGTAGACGAGGAATCCTTCCCCACTATTCCGCCGAAACGTGTATATGGCTTTTTGGCTGAGTACTGTGAAAGGTCAATTTCTCCTGCAAAATAGCAATCACTTACAGAACCGCCGGCTACTGAACCAACAATACCGCCTACATCTGTGGTTCCGTTGCCAACCGGCGTGAGTTTTCCTGTAACATAGCTGTTTATAACCTTGGAATCGCCATACAAACGTCCTACGATACCGCCGGCGTCTGGTGCAGCATATACCATATCGCCTGTGCTTGAACAATAGCGGACTTCCGTTCCAATCTGCGCATATCCAACTATACCGCCGACATAAACACTTTCGTTGTCGCCTGAGATAGTTATGTCTGCTGTGTTCTCACAATATTCAAAAGTTGTGCCGTATGCCTGACCTACCATGCCTATGAAGCCATAAACATATTTGCCGTTATTGTTGAACGATACGTTTGACACACAATCAGAAATAGTACAATCACCTGCAAATCCTGCAATAGTGCCATAAACAGTATATTCGTTATCAGTATTTGTCACATCCAGATTTCCCTCTATAGTCAGACCTGATACCTCTGCTTCCTCAATATCGCCAAAGAAACCGACCAACACGTCTTTACCATAAATAGACGTAAAATCAATGTTTGAAATAGTATGACCGTTTCCGTAGAATTTGCCGCTGAAATAATGTTCAAGTTCGCCTTTTTCATTGAAAACACTTCCGATAGGCGTCCATACAACACCTGTCAAGTCAAGGTCATTTTCAAGAACAACAACTGCGTCCTTATTCTTGTCATAATCTCCGTTGTTTACCGCTTTTGAAAACGCCAACAGGTCGTCAACAGTTTTTATTACCGTCTTATTATCGTCTGCAAATGCCGTTGTCGGCACAAACAAAAGACAGCCCGTCACCAAAAGACTTAAAATTTTCTTTTTCATTCTAATTCCTCCATAATATTTTTCTGGGTTGATATTTCTTTTTTACTCAGAACATAATTTTACACGATTATTTTAACATAGCCTACACACTTTGTCAATAGATTTGGCACAAACGGTCAAAAATCTGCACAAGCGGTAACAAAATAAATGAATAATGCTTGAATTTTGCTTTGATGTGTGTTATTATATATTAAGAAATCATGTATAAGAAAGGATTTTTACAGTATGAGAGTGGCATTGGTAGACGATAATAAAAACGACCTTGCACTTCTTCATGAATATATTTCCGAACAAACCGCTCACAGCTGTCAGATAGATACGTTTTCAAGCGGAGAAAGCTTTTTATCATGTTGGCAGATGGGAGCTTATGATCTGGTGGTGCTTGATATATTCATGGGGAAAATGACAGGGATAGAGGTCGCAGAAAAGCTTCGTGAAACAGACAAAAGTGTCCATATCGCATTCGGCACTTCAAGCAACGAGTTTGCAAGCGAAAGCTACGAACTCAACGCCTGCTACTATCTTTGCAAACCCTTTCAGGCTGACAAAGTAAAAGCCATGCTTGACCGGATCGGTTCTGATGAAATTGATCGTATGCGTTCCGTTAAGCTTCCCGATGGTCAGAACGTGATACTCAGAAATGTTATCTACATAGACTGTGCGTCACATATCGTGACAATCCATTGCACAGACGGCGAAAACATAGTTTCAAGAAATTCTTTCGCTGAGATCGAGAGCATTTTTTGCAGTCATTCATACTTTTACACCTCCACCAAAGGCGTCATCGTGAATTTCTATGAGATAGCCCAGCAAAAAAGCGACCTTTTCATAATGAGCGACGGCACACATATCCCCATAAGCCGCCGAAAATCCAGAGAAACACTAGACGCCTTCGCTCAGTTTCACTTCAGTGATCTGCGAAAAGGCGGTGAGCAGTAATGCCTCCTTTATACCGCCTTGTGGAAGTGGGCATATATTCCCTTCTGAATTTTCTGCCACTTATGGTGCTTGCCCTTTATCCCTTCCGGCATAGGCTTCGCTTTTCCAAAACAGCTACCGTGGGACTTGTTGTGGCTCTTTCACTGGTGCAGATCTTCTTAGGTTGGCAGGCGGCATTTTTCAGCACAAATGCAGGTCTGCTAAGTGCAGTCAGCACCCTGCTCTATGCGGCTTTTTACTTTTTCGCTGTGAAGGTAAAGGTCGGCAAAACAGGCTTCACACTGCTTCTGCTTTCAAATAACGCAAGCTTTATCGTCATTACCTCAAAATGTCTGGAGGGCATTCTGTTCCCGTCACTTGCCTATGAATCATACCGCTGGTCGTTTTCCCTTTGTATGCTTATGACAGAAGCCGTGGTATGGGGACCGCTCTTTATCTACATGAAAAAGGTCTACACGCCTGCGGTGGAAAGAGAGCCGTCAGGTCTGGAGTGGCGCTATCTTTGGCTTATCCCATTTACGTTCTATATAATATGGTACTATACGCTCTACGGCAACTCTACGAAAAGCAGCTTAGAGCTTGCTCTGGAGCCAAAGAACACCATAGCTCTGTTCTTTATAAACGCAGGGGCGTTTCTGGTGTATTACATCGTAGCACGGCTGGTCATCGAACAGCAGAAAAATCTGCGGCTTCAGGAAAATAACCACCTGCTTGAAATGCAGAACCTGCAATATGACTATTTGCAGGATAAGATAAAAGAAACAAGACGCTATAAGCATGATGTCAGACATCATATCGCTCTTATGCAGGAGCTTCTGAAAAAGGGCGAATATGATAAGCTTTCGGAATATCTCAATTCTTTCAGGGATTCTATGCCCGATATATCAGAACGCATTTACTGCAAAAACACATCTGTAAGCGCACTTCTTGCATATTTTGCTCAAATAGCGGAAAGCAGCGGCATTGAATACAAGGTGAGCGCTGACATACCAGATGATATAAAAATAGACATAACCGACCTCTCTGTGCTTTTCGGAAATCTTATCGAAAACGCCATTCACGGCTGCGTGTCTGACAGTGCAAAGAATAAAAAAATAATAATCAGAGCAAAGGCTGACAGCTATTCCCTCTGCCTGGCGGTGGACAACACCTTCACCGGAACTATCCTCACCGACCCAGAAGGCGGTTTCCTTTCCTCAAAACGCAAAGGCAAAGGGATCGGCACAGAGTCTGTCAAGAACATTGCCGCCAAATACAATGGCGTAGCTAAATTTGAATACGGTGACGGAATGTTTTACGCTTCCGTAATGCTGAACATATGAAAAAGGCGGAAAGCTCGCAAAGAGCCTCCGCTTTTTCTATTATATATAGTATATCCGTTTTGCTGTTCTTAATTGTCGCTTATATCACACACTGCCACGCTTGTAACAGGGTCAATGTCAGAGATGTCAACGCCGTATTGATATGGGTTGAGTTCAAAAGTCTCGCTGTCCGTCTGAGCCTGCATTCTTTTATATGTTTCATCAAGCTGTTCGTCAGTGAGGTCAAAGCCGAACCACCATGTTCTGCCGTTTATTGTCGCTGATACGATTCGGTTTCTGTCTGTATTTGAAAGATACATAAGTGGCTTTTCACCCAGAGCGTTGCAAAGCTCGTTGTATGTCATGCCCACATAGATATTCTTTGTGATGTATGCACCATTGTAAAGCTCCACCCTTGTGACAGGCAGGCTTTCGTCAACATAGCCCTTGCCTGTTTCGGTATTCAAAGCCGCCCTGCCGAAGTGATACTGCGGAAAAGCCGAGCACTGATACATAGAATCATAGCCGTTTTGAACGAATGTTGGATAAACAAACTCATAGTTGTTGTCTGCCATTTTGAGCATATCCCCCACTGTATTTGAAAACAGCTCCTCGCCTGGGTTGTCTGCACTTGGGAGGACAGCGCTTGTATTTTCGCCTTGCGTATCTGTAACAGGAGTATCGGTTTGCACAGGTGCAGGTGCAGTTGTCACGGCGGTGTCTGTTACCTTTTCAGGCTCGCTTGACGGCTCAGATATGCTGTCTGTTTCAGCTTTTGACGAACTGATTTCAGGTATCTTCTCTGATGAAGCGTCTGCCATACTGCTGTCAGAAAGGTCAAGGCTATCATCATTTAAGCTGTCTGAAACACTGCTGTCATCGTGAACGCCGAAGCCGTTGTTGTTCACTCCACGGAGAGCCAATGGTATGCTCACTGCCACCACCACAGCCGCCGCAGTTCCCACTATCTTTATAGCAGCGGAAGAGGTTTTCAACGCTGTAACAGGTGAAGCCGCTGTCATTGCATACTTTTTCGGCAGAGCCGCTCTCATCATTGCGCTCATAGGCACAGCCGCAAATGCGCCGCCCTCAAAGATACGCTCTATCTCTTTCTTTATCTTTGCCCTCGCCTTAAAAAGCTTCTGCTTGGCGGCATTCTCGCTTATCTCCAAAATCTCGGACACTTTTTTCAGCGGCATGCCGTCATAATAATAAAGTATCACCGCCGACCTCTGCTCAGGCTTCAGCCCCTCTATGACCTTTTTCAGACAGCGTTTAAGCTCCTTGCTGTCGGCATAATCCTCAGGGAGCATAACAGTATCGTCAGCATGGATATCCTCGCTGAGGTTTTCGTCATCAAGGCTTATGTTATCCTCTCTGCCCTTTTGTCTGAAATACATTCTGCACTTGTTGAAAGCGATAGAGTGAAGCCACGTTTCATAATGCTCAGGCTCTTTCAGCGACCCTATCCCCTCCATTGAAGCCAAAAAGCTGTCCTCGGTGATATCCTCTGCGGTATGCTTATCCCCAACGTTTTTCAGCACGAAGAAATAAAGCTTCTCGTGGAACTCTTTGTACAGCTTCTCAAAAGCTGTCTTTTCACCATTTTGAGCCTTTTCTACAACGGCTCTCAATTCATTCTTGTTCATTCACATATCCCTCCAAGACAAGTATGCGTATCAACCTTTTCATCTGCGCCTCTGCCTCATCGTCTGTCTGACGAGTTTCCTCGTTCATGGACCTTAGGACAAAGGCGATGACATCTCCAAGCTTTGCATTTTCCATTTTTATCTCCGTTTCATGCTCTCTCGTTTTTGCCCTTTCATATACTTAGTTGCAGTTATCCCGATATGGTTATCATAGCATCACACTTTTGTATATCTGCACAAAAACACACCCCACAGCCTATGAAAAATGCACAACCTTATGACGCATACTGTCTTAATACTCATTATACTATATTTATGTATATTAAGCAACTATTTTTCAAAACTTGCCATAATAGATAATTCACATATCATTTATAAAATGTTTCTTGTATCTCTTGTGCAATATGCTATAATCTAGTTGAAAATATGGAAAGAATTCCGTATAAAGTTAATAAATCAAACAAATCGGAGGTAATTCATTATGATGGGAAGACTCAGAGCAATGCGTGAGCCGCTCAAATATGTTCAGGGCAGAGATGCTACACTTAAGTTTCATGAAGAAATGGGCTATATGGGCAAAAGGTGGCTGTTTGTATGTTCAAACAGTGGCTACAAAGCCTGTCATGACAAGATAGAGAAAAGCTTTGGCGAGCTTGACGATTACAGACGCTATGAAGTATTTGGCGGTATATCAAGCAAGGGCGAGATAGCCAAAATGGAAGAGATAGTAAAGGCTGACAACATCGACACAGTAGTTGCAGTTGGCGGCGGAAGCGCAGTTGATACTGCAAAAGCTACAGCATACTATACGGGCAAGCACATTGTTATCGTGCCTACAGTTGCTGCAACAGATGCACCATGCACAGGTCTGTCAGTAATATACAATGATGACCACAGCTTTGACAAATATCTTTTCTATCCTACCAATCCAGACGCAGTAATGGTAGACACAACAGTTATCGCAAACGCACCTGTAAAGTTCCTTATTGCAGGCATGGGCGATGCACTTGGTACATATTTTGAGGGCAGAGCTTCCATAAGAACAGAGTCCGCAAGCCTTGAAGGCACAGGCATCACAAGAGCAGGACAGGCACTTGCAAGACTTTGCTATGACACGCTGAAAACATACGGCAAGCAGGCAGTTGAGGCTTGCAAGGTACACGCAGTTACACCTGCCCTTGAAGCTATCTGCGAGGCTAACGTATATCTTTCAGGTGTTGGAGCAGACAACGTAAACTGTGCGGCTGCACACTCGTTCTACAATGGCGTAACATCATTGGGAATCAAGCACGCAGACCACGGCTGTTGTGTAGCTCTTGGTACACTGGTTCAGCTTGTACTTGAGGGTGCGCCAAAGGAAGAGTTTGAAGAGGTACAGAACTTCTGCCTTGAAGTGGGACTTCCTGTCACACTCGAGGAGATCGGTGTAACTACACCTGAGCAGGTAGAAACTATCGCAAAGAACGCTTGTATTCCAGGCGAAACTATCCACAATCTTGCAGGCGACGTACAGCCTATCGAGCTTTATGACGCTATCATGCAGGCAGACGCAATGGGCAAGATAGCATTGAACAAATAAGGGATAGTGTTAATTTAAAATGATATTGCCACCCACAGCTGATTGGCTGTGGGTGGTTTTTTTGTGCGAAAAAGAACAGAGAAACCCGATCAATGGGTTTCTCTGCCTCTTTTTGCTGTATTAAATCATAATATCTTAGTAAAGTATATCTTCCTGCGAAGCTCAGTTGTCTGCAACGTCCATAAGCTCAACAGCAATATCGTCCGGCTTATCGTCCTCTATGAAAGCTCCTGTAAAATCAATACAAACATTCTCGCTTTTACCAAAACGAGCCATTGTCAGCAGATCGGTGACAGTCGAGCGTGTGACATGAGCGCCTGTGAAATCCATCACCACATTTGCAGAATTATCCTCGCTGTTTTTGCTGTTGATCTCATCACGAAGCTGGTCAAAATTCGTATCCTCAAGGTCTGCATAAGCTGAAAACTCTTTTGGCGCATAAAGCGTTGCAACAGCGTGCATTGCAATGAATACAAACCTGAAATCTTCGCAATCAAAGGAGCTGAAAGGTATCTCAAAAAGCCTCAGCATACCCTCATCGGTCTTTTTGCATAAAACAGGCTTATATCTGTTCTGAGCCAGATCGTAGGTGTATCTGTCTTCGTAAGCTTCATCGGTTAAGCTGCCGTCTGGCATAGGCACGATCTCAAAGCGAGAAGTTTCATTGCACGTATTGCAATAGCCTCCGACTATCACAAATCTGAAAACATAGTCGGTATTTTTCTCAAGTTTTTTGTCACAGCATATCTGCGTCCAGTCCCAATTCCAGTTTCCAATAGAATAGGCAATAACGTTTTCGCCGTCCTTATCGGTCACAAAATATTTAGCTATAACATTGTTTTCGCAGGACTTATCAGCCTTAAAATCTCTAGGATCAAAATCTATTACTTTACCCATATTGTTTACCTCCGTAACATCCACGGTCGGCTTATGAGTATCTAATATTCTTATAGTACATTTTTCACAGTCGCTTGCATACTCTGCCCGACCGTTCTTAACAAGCCCCTTAGCCCTTTTGGGATAGGTAGCTCCGATTCGTTTTCCGTTTATGTCTGTAACAATAACGTTTTTTTCTATGGGTATCTCCCCCTTGCACAGCAACATCAAATTAGCGCCTGCATTATACAGGCTTGCGTTTAGCTCCGACGCTGTTATTTTCTATGGGTGTCGTCCCCGGTCTTTGCTTAGGATAAGTTTAACAGACGTCCAGCCTTTTGTCAAGACTATATGCACCTTTTCGACATTACATACTGTAGTGCTACAATAGATATTGGACAAAATTAAGAAAAAAGAAAAGAGAGATAGGCAAAAATCTGATAAAATAA
>NZ_JBCPGA010000053.1:0-11514 GCF_040914135.1 Ruminococcus sp. RTP21204st1_B2_RTP21204_210225
ATTCTCATAATCGCCGGAAGATACCTTGCGCTGCTTTGTGCAATGCTCATCATCTATTTTCTGTCAGCGAAGCTCAAGAGTGTTATCTCGACATTCCTTGCGGCGACGGCGGTGCTTATTTTGCCGATATTACTGGCTCTGCTGGGGATAGGCGTGTTTGAGTATGTCTTGCTGGATCCTATTTTGGTGGGGAATTTGTAAAGGGTAATATCTTGATAAAAATATTTATTAATTTAAAACCACGCATCCAATACAAGCTTTATCTAAAATGACAATACTTGTATAATTCAAAGTGATAAAGACCTGCAAATAAAAGTCAAGCCCCAATTAAGTGAATTTACAAACAATTCACAAAGATAAAAAGTGCATGACTAAAAGACCGCATCAAAATCTTTTTTTTGAAGCAGTCTGATTAAAAAATATTTGTTTAGAAATCAGTTCAGAGCCTGCATGACCCGAGCATAGTAAATGCGCAGGAACTTGTGCACAGCGTTTCAAGAGTGGAATTAAGCATCACAGCCGCTTCTGTAATAATCTTAATGACGGAATCCGTCATAGGTAATACGCTTATCTGTGTTTTGCAATATGAGTGGATATCAGCAGCTTTTTTATCACTATAGTTGTAATTGTTCTTTCTGCACCAGCTTTGATACTTTACCTTAAAAGCTGATAAGGAAAGCTTTGAAATAGAATGAATATGAGGAAACTTCAGCACGAAATCGACCTATTTTTCGTGTCCGTCAGACTCTCAGCGAGGTGAAGTGAATAATGTGTTGGCATTTGGAAAGCAGGAATCAAGCAGGCTGATAAGATTGTTTTTCTGCATAACAAGAATTTTATTATATTGAACATACTGCCTGTTAAGGATCTTAAGCGTTTTGCGAATATCATTGGCAGGTATGTACTCACGAAGGTCAAGCCATTTATCGATAGCAAACGAGGCTATTTTTAGAGAATCTTTCTTATCGGTCTTGACCTTTCTAACACGATTTGTGCCATAGTCATCGATCAACAAAGGATTGACTACGGATACAAATATAACCTGGTTGTGGAGTGCATTGGCGATCGGTTCATAATATGCACCTGTGTATTCCATAACAACCTTTGTTTCACCTGAAAGTGATTTGATGAGCTGCACAAGCTTATAGAGATCACTTTCTGTGTGAGATACATCAAATGGTTCAGCTATGACAATTCCAAATCCATTATATATCGTAATATTATTACAACGTTTTAATCATATTTTTAAACTATTGACGACTATTAAATGGAATTGTTTCCTCTGTAAAAAAACAGACCCTTATTTTAAACAGGGGTCTGATAAATTTAGCATTTTTCTTTCTTTTTGAACTTTGTCAGATTGATTATCAACGCAAAAAGTGCCATAAAAAGAACTGCCACTATGAGAGTAACTGTCGATAATTTAATAAGGCTGTCAGTTAAGCCATACATGGATCTTGTGAGTGCATTATACACAGTGTCATTATGTATCGCAAGCCCGTCATAATATTTTGTACCCTTTAGGATAGCACACGGAACAAGAATGAGCATTGAGGAACAGAAAAGTGAAGTGCCTACCCAATAAAGCAAACCGCTTATATGCTTTCTGTTTACTGCTGCCATAACGCCTATAAATATAACAGCCGTTGCAATAAGAGCTATCCTTATTTTTCTCGCAAGCACAAGCAGATCTTTAAGCTTTGTGGAAATGCCATTAGGTTTATTTATATGGCTCAAAAGCATAACGTCAAGGTCGGATTCAATTGCCTGCTCCACATTTTTTATTGTCTTATGCTTTATGTCTTCAAGTTCCTGAGTATATTCAACGCCTTCTTTTTCAGCCCATTTTGTATAATCGTCTGAGATATTCTTTTCAAGAAGCGTAAAGTCTGCCTTAAACTCAGGAAGTTCGCTCTTTTCGCCAAGAATATAACTGAAAGTATCTTCAACATAGCTATAAATAGCGTTTGATACATCAGTTTTGTTAATCGACTTCTTCAGGGTATCAGCTTCAACACCAGTGTAGGCATATTGTTGTTCAGAATATGTCTGTATCTCCTGGAAAGCCGTGTCCTCAATTTTTATCTTGTGCATACTGTTCGTATAGGTTGTCGGTTCAAAGAAAATATTATCTGCCGCAAACAGAAGTGACAGCGCAAGGAATATAAATGCCAAAAACAGCGAGATTATCAGATTAGGCAGGTAGTTGTATAGTTTTTTGTTTTTCACAGATCTTTCCCTCCTAATTCTTATATTCTTTGCTTACGACTTTGCAGATAACATATAGCCTCTGATCTGAAAGACCCATATATCCATTGTTCCAGCAAGTGTAGAGTATCAGATCATCTACAGGTGGATCTGCGGTCACGTCATAATACAAAAGGGAAGTATCTGTATCTGGAAGTACCTTAGTTTCTGTGACCTCATAAGTAAATTTGCCATAATCTGTTTTTAGTATCACTTGATCACCCACTAGAATATTAGGTAAATATCTGAAATAAGTGTGGTTATGTGCCGCAAGGACAACTCTGCCTGTAGCACCTATATATGCAGAATAGTTAGATTGCACAACCCCTTTTGCTAGGAGATCATCAGAGTCTCCCCAGTAAACAGGCTCTTTGTCAATGCCTGCCTTATCATTCTTTACGGTCAGCTCAGCATATTTGTCGCCGTAATACGGATAGATTATCTCATGCTGTTCCGTCTTATTTTCAGAATTTGGCACTGTGACTTTTGTTAATCCCTTCATAGGCAGTGCGTCTGCATTTCTGTATTTATTATCCTCTGATGGGTTTTTCAAATGAGCGTTCTCATTGAACGCTATTGCTGCATATCCTTGCAGCTCTATGAATTTTTTATAACTTACCAGCGTCATGATAGACAAACAAAGAGCCAAAACTAAAAGAGGCGTCAAGACCATTACAGCCACTGACGTCCTCTTATTTTTTTTCAGTTTGTTTGCGTCAGACGAGGAAGCTTTAACCTCATTCCTGACCATATCTTAGCACTCTTTGTTCTTCTTAACAGCTACTGTAATACCAAATGCACTAAGAGCAAGTGTAAGAACCGCAGCAACCTGAACAGCTGTCATGCTGTTTGCACCAGTATTAAGTGAACCATTACCTGTGTTTGTTCCAATGTTTGTATTGCCATCTGAATCAACAACCTGAACGTTCCAATCCTTGCTTGTAAGCTCGTCTACCTTGATAGTAACACCAAAGTGTTTACCTGTAGCTACGCAAGCATCAGCAATAGCCTTTCTGCTATCCTCGCCCATTTCCTTAAACACCTGTCTAAGCTGATCGTTTGTTAGTGAAGCAAGATCTGTTCCTGCACCAAAAAGCTTGTCAGCAACAGGCTGAACATATGTAGCACCACAATCAGAGAGAGCCTTTACCATGTAATCATAGTCAGCAGAGCTGAACTTTGAAGCGTGAGAATCAAGGTAGTTCTTAAGCTCTGATACGTGGTTAGAAGGAACACCTGCTGATTTAGCTGCAGAAACAACATCGGCAGAAGAAGCTGCTGATGCGCTTACAACCATTGTTGAAGCAATGATGAACGCAGTAACAGAAGCCGAAATTGACTTAAATATCTTTTTCATAACACCTATCACCTTTCGTAATATTTTCTTATAACAATATTATACACTATTAAAATTCGATTGTCAATATTTTTATTGGTATTTTTTTCAGAAAAAAGCAAATATTTTTACGATAATTTGAAATAGTTATGTATAAGTGCGTATATGCGCTATTTCATGCGATTGTATATTGCTGGAAAATACGAAAGATCCTCGGCATTCTCAAATAAAAGACTTATAACATTACTGTTTTGGTGCTTTTATGATTTTTGTCAAAGCTGATCTCAAAGCATTTAGATATAATTTCTACATTAATTATTATAATTATATGTCTTGACACGATGTCATGTCATGGTGTATAATTTTTTTGTATGATATAATTGACGTAATGTGCAAGGAGGATATATGAAAAATTATCTCAATGAAAGCCTTTCAGCTCAGGAAAGAGCTGAAGCACTTGTAAATGAAATGACCGTAGAGGAGGCGGCTTCACAGCTTAGATATGACGCTCCTGCTGTTGAGCGGCTCGGCATTCCTGCCTATAACTGGTGGAATGAGGGTATCCATGGGCTTGCACGAAGCGGTGTGGCCACCATGTTTCCACAGGCAATAGGTCTTGCGGCTATGTTTGACACCGACCTTGTGTTCAAAGTGGCAGATATAACCTCCACAGAAGCTCGTGCTAAGTATAATGAGTATTCAAAGCGTGATGACAGGGATATATACAAGGGTCTTACCCTTTGGGCACCTAATATAAATATTTTCAGAGATCCACGCTGGGGCAGAGGTCATGAGACTTACGGTGAAGACCCTTATCTTACCGCAGAGTGCGGCAAGGCATATGTAAAAGGCTTGCAGGGCAGTGGCAAGGTACTGAAAACTGCCGCTTGTGCAAAGCATTTTGCAGTACATAGCGGACCTGAGGCTGTTCGCCATGAATTTAATGCAGAGGTTAATTGGAAAGACCTTGAAGAAACCTATCTTTACGCCTTTGAGGAGCTTGTGAAAAAAGCAAAGGTCGAGGGTGTAATGGGTGCGTATAACCGTGTGAATGGCGAGCCGTCATGTGCTAGTGAGTTTCTAATGGGCAAGCTCGACAAATGGGGTTTTGATGGCTATTTTGTTTCTGATTGCTGGGCAATAAGGGATTTCCACGAACACCATATGGTGACGTCTTCTCCTGTAGAGTCGGCCGCAATGGCACTTAAAGCAGGTTGTAATGTGAACTGCGGTTGTACGTATGTACACCTGCTTTCTGCTCTTGACAAGGGGCTTGTGACAGAAGATGAAATCCGGGCTTCCTGTGTTGCTCTTATGAGAACTCGCATAAGACTTGGTATGTTTGACAAGTCAACGGAATATGACAACATACCATACAGCGTTGTTTCTTGCCCTGAGCATAAAGCTGTATCCTACCAGTGTGCAGTGAAGTCCATGGTGTTGCTCAAAAACAAGGGTATTCTACCACTTGACAAAAAATCAATATCAACTATCGCTGTAATAGGTCCAAATGCGGACAGCAGAGCGGCTTTAGAGGGCAATTATAACGGCACAGCCGACAGGTATGTTACTTTCCTTGAGGGTATCGAGGACGCATTTGAGGGCAGGGTGCTTTATGCTGAAGGCTGTCACTTGTATAAGGACAGAGTATCGGGTCTTGCACAGGCAGGGGATAGATACGCTGAAGCTGAGGCGGCAGCGGCAAATTCTGATGTTGTGATACTTTGCGTTGGTCTTGACGCCACTATTGAGGGCGAGGAGGGCGACACAGGTAATGAGTTTTCATCAGGTGACAAGAACGATCTAAGACTTCCTGAAAGTCAGCGTGAGCTTATAAAGCGTGTCGCAAAGATCGGCAAGCCTATGATAGTGGTATGTGCGGCAGGAAGCTCAATAAATATCGAGCATGATTGTGACGCTCTTATTCACGCATGGTATCCGGGTTCAGAGGGCGGCAAGGCTATTGCGGATATTATTTTTGGTAAAGTGTCGCCATCAGGAAAACTGCCTGTTACATTCTATAATAGCGCCGACAAGCTGCCTTGCTTTACTGATTATGCTATGTCTGATAGAACATATAGGTACACGAGAGATAACATTCTTTATCCATTCGGCTATGGTCTTACTTATGGAGATGTTGTTGTTACATCACTTAGTTATGACGATGGCAAAGTCAATGTAGAGGTAGAAAATAACGGTGCCGATACATGTGATGTTATCGAACTTTACATTAAATCACATTGTGACAATGCTCCGGCTTATCCTGTGCTGTGCGGCTTCAAGAGAATTTTTGTCAAAAAAGGTGAAAAGCTTGATGTTGAAATCGAAGTACCTGACAAAGCTTTCACAACAGTGTCAGATATCGGCGAGAGAAAACAGTTTGCAAAGGAATTCACCCTCTATGTTGGTACGCATCAGCCTGATGAACTTAGTTGTCAGCTTAGTGGTACAAACTGTATGAGTATCAAGATAGAACGATAATGAAAAGAGATCTTACAAACGGCAGTATCATAAGCTTGCTTCTTGCTTTTTCAAGCCCGATGATACTGTGAAATCTGCTCCAGCAGGTGTATAACATTGCCGACACTTATTGTTGGCAGATTTCTTGGCGAAAATGCCCTTGCGGCTGTGGGCGGCACATACACCCTCATGACTTTTCTCTGTTCGATCATAATAGGTCTGTGCATGGGCAGTGGCTCGCTTGTTTCTTATTGTTTCGGTGAAAGAAATGAACGCCGCCTGAAAGGCTGTCTGAACATATCATTTCTGATCATAGGCTCTGTTACTTTGGTGACAGAGCCTATCACATTGTGCTTTTCCAATGAGATTTTGAAACTTTCGCATACTCCAATGAAAATAATGTTGTTGACATCTGATTATGTTATAATTATCCTGTCAGGTGTGGGACTTTGCTTTTACACTCTTGCCAAAGAACCTCTTTTGCGACTATACTTCAAGAAAAAATCTTGGAAGGATTGCAGTTTTGGTGAAGTGGTGCGAATGTCGACCGCTGCCTCAGTTCAGCAATCTGTCATGAATTTCGGCATACTTATGATACAGGGACTGGTAAATAGTTTTGGAACGACTGTAATGGCGGCTTTTACAGTAGCCATTCATAATTGTTAAATTAAGCTGTCAGCTTATATGATTTTCCGACAAATACTTGGCTGATTTTGTTTATCTTATTGTATGTTATAACAAAAAACCATTTTTTTGTTGAAATACAAAAAAACGTATCGTTTAAAGTTGACTTTTTGAATAGAATGTGATAAAATTATTATTGTACGGTTTATTTTTTGGGAAAATAACGAAAATATCAACAATAGGGTGAATAATTCAAATGAAAAAAAATTACACTATCAAGGATCTTCTGGTACTTCTTCTCGGAAAGGTTTGGTATATCGTTGCCGCTTCAATAGTGTGTGCGATACTGGCCCTTTTCGTATCAAAATTTGTTATGAGTAAGCAGTATCAGTCACACGTTTCAATGTATGTTAAAAGTGCTGATAATCAATCAATGGGTCAGGATAAGACTAATGTTGACTTACAGGACATTGATGCTTCAAAGTCATTGGTACAGACCTACATTGTTATACTTACTGATGACCCGGTAATGAACGAGGTAAGCGATAAACTTCTTGAGATGTATACTCCTGAACAGCTTGCTCCTTATTTTACTGTAACAAGCGGCAGGGTTTCAAATGACGACCTGAGAAATGCTTATAGCATGATCGCTGTAAATCAGACAGAGGTACTTCAGATAACTGCCACAACAACCAATGCAAAGCTTTCTTCTGACCTTTGTAACATCATGGCTGACGTCGCTCCAAGCTTTCTTATAAGAGTTATCGGTGCAGGCTCAGTTGAAAAGATAGGTGATGCTGAGGTTTACAATACACCTGTTTCTCCTAACACCACTAAAAATGTTGCCCTTGGCTTTGTTGGTGGCTTGATGGTGGCTGTTCTAGTGATACTTGTTATTGACTTCTTTGACAACACTGTAAAGAATTCTGATGAGCTTGGCGACATTTATCAGAAGCCTATCGTTGGTGAGATAATGAATATTGGCGGAAAGACTTCTAAAAAGGATGAAGGTTCTTCTGCTGACAGAAAAAAACAGCTTCTGTTCAATAATAAGGATATACCGTTTAATATTGTAGAGAACTACAAAACAATGCGTACAAACCTTATGTTTACACTTTCTACAACACGAAATAAGATAGTTGTCGTTTCTAGCCCTAATCCAAGTGAGGGTAAGTCTGTAACAGTTGCAAACCTTGCAGCTTCAATGGCTGAAACAGAAAATAAGGTTCTTCTTATTGACGCTGATATGAGAAGACCTGTTCAGCACAGAAACTTCAAGTTAAAAAACAATGTTGGACTTTCAACAATACTGAGTGGTGAAAGCACATTTGATAAGTGTGTGCATGAAACCAAGAATGGCAATTTTGCTGTTCTTACATCAGGCGTTTTGCCTCCAAACCCGTCAGAGCTTCTTGCTTCTGAGAAAATGCGTGAATTGCTTGAATATGTTCAGCATAAGTATGATTATGTTATTGTCGACGGAACCCCGCTGCTTCCTGTAACTGACGTAATGAGCCTTGCAGACGAGGTCGCAGGCGTTCTTCTTGTGGCGAGATATGGAAGAACTACATATCAGGAGATAGAGGAGTCTATGAAGAAGCTTGAGATAGGCGATTGCAATCTGCTTGGGTTTGTTCTTAATGATATTTCCGCAAAGAACGGTTCTCATTACGGATACAAGTATAGCTACAAGTATAAATATGACTACAGCTATAAATACGGTGGGAAGGATACTTCTGCCGAAAGTTAAATGACATGGAGATGTTAGATTGACTACCGATTATCACAGCCACATACTGCCGAATATCGATGACGGCTCTGACAGCATCAAAACATCACTTAAAATGATAAAAATGATGAAACAGCAGGGCATAGGTATAATTGTGGCAACACCGCATTTTTATATGCACAGGGAAGCTTCTTTAGACAGTTATCTTGTCAAACGGCAAAATGCATATGAGAAGCTCATGGCGTCTGGCCCTGCCGTGAAGGATATACATATTGGTGCTGAGGTGGCTATAGAAAAAGGCATCAGCGTATTAGGAGAACTTGAAAAGCTGTGTATCAGCGGAACAAGACTTATTCTTCTTGAACCACCATTCACTCAGTATAACAGTTGGATCGTCGAGGAGATAGACGAGATAGCAAATTCTCGAAGGCTTATTCCGATAATCGCCCATGTACATAGATATATGGGCGTTTATTCAAAGTCAGATCTGAAAAGTCTGATGTCTGTGGATGCAGTTTTTCAGATAAATGCAGAAGCTTTTGAGCATTTTTCCACAAGACGTTTTGTTAATAAGCTTATTTCAAGTGGCAGAGATTTTGTCTTTGGAAGCGATGCTCATGATCTTGATGATAGAAAACCTAATTTTGATCTTATAGCTAAAAGATCTGGAAGTGAAAATATAAGACGTTCTGATAAAGTACTCATGTCTGCTATGTCTGACGAAGAAAGAATGTTTGCTTTTTAAGTATAGAAAAAATATTGATGATATTATAAATAGCCTGCACTGTGCCATTGAGGGGTGGCCATGGTGTGATCTTATTCATTGCTTTAATTGAGCGGAGGTATGTTTTATTTATGGAGAAAACAAGTGAAAACACAGTTCAGGTGTGGAAAAACAAAAAGATAAAGCATTGGATGCTTATTGCATTCTTTCTGTGTTTCTATGATATTGTTGCCGTAAATCTATCCTACATTTTCGGACTTTTCATCAGATTTGACCTTACTTTTTCTGCAATACCAAAGGAGTATATGCTTGCCTATGTAAAGTTTGCTCCAATATATACAGCTTTCTGTGTTGTGGTGTTTTTTGTGTTCAAGCTTTATAATAGTTTGTGGAGATTTGCTAGCATTGGCGAACTGTCAAGGATATTTTTGGCCTCGATAGTTACTACCATATTCCAGGCTGTGGGTATAACATTACTCTTCATGAGAATGCCTGTGGCTTACTATATAGTAGGAGCGGGAACTCAGTTCGTGCTTATAACAGCAGTGCGTTTTGCCTATAGATATGTCACCCTTTTAAGAGCAAAACAGGTAACAAATCAGGTGGCAGTGCATAATGCAATGGTTATTGGTGCAGGTGCTTCGGGTCAGATGATCCTTAAAGAGCTTACGATGTCAGAACGTGCAAATGCAAGACCACTCTGCATAATCGATGATAACCCAAATAAGTGGGGAAGAAATATCGGAGGAGTTCCTATCGTTGGTGGCCGTGATTGCATTATGGAAAGCGTCAAAAAGTATAATATTGATCAGATCCTTTTTGCAATTCCAACTGCATCACCTGAGAACAAAAGGGATATCCTTAATATTTGTAAGGAAACAGGCTGTGAGATGAAACAGCTTCCGGGCGTTTATCAGATAACAAATGGTGAGGTGCTTCTCAGCAAGATGAAGCCTGTTGCGGTCGAGGATCTGCTTGGAAGAGAGCCTATCAGAGTAAACATGGACGAGATATTCCAGCACCTTAAGGGTAAGACCATATTGGTAACAGGTGGCGGTGGCTCTATCGGAAGCGAGCTTTGCCGACAGATAGCAGGTCATGAGCCTAAACAGCTTATCATATTTGACATTTATGAAAACAATGCTTATGAAATAGAGCAGGAGCTTAAACGTAAATATGGCAGTAAACTCAATCTTGTGACGCTTATCGGCTCTGTTCGTGACAGCAGACGTATCAATGACGTTTTTGAAAAATACAAGCCTGATATCGTTTATCACGCTGCAGCACATAAGCACGTTCCGCTTATGGAAACAAGCCCTAATGAGGCTATCAAAAACAATGTTGTTGGTACATACAAGACAGCCTATGCCGCTTTGAAGCATGGCACAAAGAGGTTTGTGCTTATAAGCACTGATAAGGCTGTAAACCCTACTAATATTATGGGTGCAAGTAAAAGACTCTGCGAAATGGTCATCCAGAGCATGGACGCTATCAGCAAGGCAGGCAGAACTGATCTTCTACCTATGCTCCATGCACACGTTGATGAAATGACAGACGGTATGCTTGAGAACGATCCGATGGACGAGATAGCTGTTGATAATATAGAGAGCAGTGAAGCGATTAAGATCGAAAGCGTTGGCAATAAGGACAGAAATGGCACACAGTTTGTTGCAGTTCGTTTTGGAAACGTTCTTGGAAGCAACGGCTCTGTAATCCCACTGTTCAAAAAGCAGATAGAAGCAGGCGGTCCTGTTACTGTTACTCACCCTGATATCATAAGATATTTCATGACTATACCTGAGGCTGTGAGCCTTGTTCTTCAGGCAGGCACATACGCATGGGGCGGCGAGATATTTGTCCTTGATATGGGTGCGCCTGTGAAGATAGACACACTTGCGAGAAATCTTATCAGACTTTCAGGATATAAGCCTGATGTAGATATCAAAATAGTTTACTCAGGTCTGCGTCCTGGCGAGAAGCTTTTTGAGGAGAAGCTTATGGCAGAGGAGGGCATGATGAAAACGGACAATGAGCTTATCCATATCGGAAAGCCTATACCGTTTGACACAGAAACATTCCTTGGTCAGCTTGGAGAGCTTGCTCGTGCAAGCTATAACAATGACGAAAGTATCGTTGAAATGGTCGAAAAGATCGTTCCAACATTCAGTCCTGTAGGTGATAAACCAACAGGTAATGAAAAATATGGCAGAAACGATGTTGCAGTTTCTGCGGCAAAATAATAAAAGATCCATATTTCAGCACTGCGGGGATTTCTGCGGTGCTGTTTTTATGCCTAATATTTCACACTTTTTCTTGATGTGTAGGTTTGTCAATCATATTGGACACTATTATTAAGAAATTCGATAGGCGAAAACCATTTGAGGGGACGCATAG
>NZ_JBCPGA010000054.1:0-10991 GCF_040914135.1 Ruminococcus sp. RTP21204st1_B2_RTP21204_210225
CTCATTGCCAACCACCTTCCTATTTTATGTGAATCATCATAAAGAGAAAATTAACACACGATAATTTGAAGTTATCACTTATTAAACTTTTTCACCATAAATATATCACCAAATTCCTAAAATGTCAATTTAATCTGACAAAATTCGTGAATTTCCACAAATTGTTGTAATTTGTCAAATGTTAAAAACTCTGATATAATAGATGTAATTTAAAATCAATAAAAAGAATAGTTCTTGGCTAATTTGTTTAATTTGACGAAAATGCCAAATCTACTTATACAAAAATAAAGGAGTTTTCCATTATGTTTGAATACAAATTGCACATTGACGAATTTATAAATTATTGCCGTTATCACAAAAAGCTCAGTGAGAAAACGATCCGAGCGTATAAAATCGACTTGTCGCAGTACGGAGTTTTCTCGAACGAGCTTTCAAAGCAGGCCTTGTGGGACTACATAGAATATCTCAACAAAAAGTACAAGCCTAAAACAGCCCAGCGTAAGCTTGCAACGCTTAAAGCGTTTATTCACTTTCTGCTTTTGCAGGATCTTATCGACTTTAATCCGTTTGACAAACTGGAAACAACGATAAAAGAGCCTTTGCTGCTGCCGAAAACCATTCCCCTTGGAGTTATAGCTAAACTAATATCTTTTTCGTATCAGCAGATTGTGTTTGCTAAAAGCGATTATCAGATTCGCAGTGCAGTTCGTAATACAGCAATTCTAGAATTGCTTTTCGCTACAGGAGCTAGAGTGGCGGAGATTTGTACTTTGCGTTCAGATAATGTTGATCTGTTAGGAAACTCGGTTAAATTCTATGGTAAAGGCTCAAAAGAACGTATTATACCTATTGAAAATTTTGCGGTACTCAGTATTCTTAGAAAATATCATTCGTTATTTGAAAAAGAGATTCCAGATTCGGGATATTTTTTCGTCAACAAGCTAGGCAGAAGAATGACCGAACAGTCTGTTCGCAATATGATAAATTTCTATTGCAAACAGTGCGGAGTAGATATGCATATAACGCCCCATATGTTCCGACATTCTTTTGCTACTCTTCTTCTCGAAGAAGATGTTGATATCCGATACATACAGCGAATGTTGGGACATAGTTCAATAACTACAACTCAGATTTATACACATGTTACGTCTGCAAAACAAAAAGAGATACTTAAAACAAAGCATCCAAGAAACAAACTGAATATTGGTTAGGAGGAGATACTATAGCTTTATCGCAAATAATCGTAACAAGCCGCTATCTGAAAAGCGGTACACAGAAAAGTAAAAACAAGCGCAGAAATTACACAAAGTATATCGCAACCCGTGAAACAGTTGAGGTTCGGGATCAAAACACTATTGACAGAAAAGATAACGCTACTAAAAACCAACAAGAATTGCTTCGTGATCTGCTTTCAGATTTTCCCGAAGCTAAAAGATACCTTGAGTATGAGGACTACACTGCGAACCCTACTGTAGAAAACGCTTCGGAACTAATCAGTACGATCATTGAGCGTAACGCTGACGTCATCGGTAATCGTCAGAATTTTGTCGGTTACATGGCTATGCGTCCGGGGGTTCAGAAAAGAGGTTCTCATGGTCTTTTCAATGAAAAAGATGAACCGATAATTCTTGACAGGGTAGCTAACGAAATAGCAAATCACAAAGGCAATGTCTGGTCCCACGTAATTTCACTTCGTCGTGAAGATGCAATTAGACTTGGTTACGATAATTCGGAAGCGTGGCGGCAGCTTGTTATGCGTCACATTTCAGATATTGCAAAAAATCAGAAAATTTCATTATGCAATTTAAAATGGTACGCCGCATTTCATGACACTACTCATCATCCGCATATTCATCTGCTTGTTTATTCCGAAAATACAAAGGAAGGATTCTTAACAAACGAGGGAATTAATAAGATTCGTTCAGCTTTTGCAAACGATATATTTAAGGACGATTTGCAGTCCATATATCAGGAGCAGACATTAAGCCGTGACGAATTGAAAGCTGTATCAAAAACGGAGTTTGAAAGTGTTGTCAGAAAAATTCAGCAAAGCGATTTTGAAAATCCGCAGCTTGAAAATCTTATCCGCAAACTATATTCTCAGTTACAGAATGTTAAAGGCAAAAAAGTATATGGATATCTTCCTCAGGAGGTCAAAGAAACAGTCAACAGCATTTTTTCGGAACTTGCAAATGACGATAATATCCGTCAGCTTTATGAAAAATGGTGCAGTTTGGAGAGCTTGAAATACAAGACCTATACGCAAAAAGAAAAAGAACTGCCGCCATTGGTTGATAACAAAGTTTTTCAGCCTGTGCGGAATATGATAATCAGAACTGTGCTTGACATGAATTATCCTGTCATTGATGTAGAAATTGAAGAACCCGAACTGACAGAAAAAACTGATGATGACATAACAGATATTCCTCCGCAGATAGACGAGTCGAAACAGTTAGAAAATGATAATGTGATATTTTCAGATAACGAGGAGCTGACAGCCGAAGAGTTCACTTGTAGTAATGAAAGTGCGGTAACAGTTGATATTGATGACGAACCTCAAAGCAAATACTACCTCAAATGGAGTACAGCATACAAAGAAGCTTGTAAGATTATTTACAACAAGCAATCAAAGCTTGAAGATTTTCAGAAAGCGGAGCAGCTTTTGCTTAACGAATCAAGGTCAGGCAATGTTCTTGCTATTCAAGATCTGGGCAAACTCTATTCTACTGATAAACTCGGCGAAAAAGATGAAAAAAAGTCTTTTTCATTCTACGAAGAAGCATTTCAGGGTTTTATGGAGATCGAGCCGGATTCTGATTTTATGTTTCCTTATGAGCCGAAATTTGATGGGCAGATTATGAAACCCGTGAATATGCGTTCTTACGTTTGGTATCGCATAGGCAAAATGCATTGCTATGGGTTGGGAACAGAACAGGATTACGCTCAATCATTTGAATGGTTCTTGAAATCAGCTCATGAAGGCAACAAATTCGCACAATACAGTCTCGCCAATTTATATTACTACGGCAACGGTGTGGAAAAAGACTTGTCTCAGGCGTTTTGGTGGTATCGCAAATCATCTGAACAGGGTCAGCCTTATGCTTCTTATGCTGTCGCTCAGATGTACAGCAAGGGCGAATATGTTGCAGAAAATAAAGAAACCGCACAGAGATATTACAAAGCGGCATTGTCAGGATTTCTTGAACTCGAAAGCAAGGATCAGGCTGATGATAACTTATATTACAAATTGGGCGCTATGTATAAAAACGGTCTTGGAACTGAGATTGATATTCCTAAAGCCATCGAATATTTTGAAAAATCCACTGAAAATATGTGGTCAACTTATCAGCTCGGCAGGCTTTATCTTTTCGGTGCAGAGGAACTTGAAAAAGATAAGGAAAAGGCTGTGGAGTGGCTCACAAAGTCCGCAAATGACGGAAATGAGTATGCTCAGAATATGCTTGACAATATGGCACAGTTTGAAAACACTATACTTGCAAATACGATCTTCGCTCTGTTCGCTAATCTCTGCAAGTGTATTGAAGATGACTATACACAGAAGTATAAGTCGGTCAGACATACAGTCGACAGCAGACTGAGGAGAATGATAAGGCAAAAGAAACAGTCGTTTGGAATTAAGGACGAGCAGTCTCAGAGTTATGAGCAATCATAATTACTGCCAAACATTTATAGAATATACTGTAACAGGTGGTTGCAAATATGTATTTGATATTAAAAAAGACTTTAATATGCTGGAAAACGGAGTTCACAATTGTTTATGGTAAAATAGAAATGCAGAAAAAGGGCTCCAAAAATACACAACAGGGGCGCTCCTTCTATGCGCAAACCGAGCCCCCACACGTTAATCTTGTGCTGACCGGGCTATGCACTTTTTCGAGCCCATTTATGCACTTTTTGCTTGACAAACACAGTGGACAGTTTTTAAGAATATTTTACTCTGCTCTTGCATGGCGTTTGAACTTAATGATTAGTTAATTTTAAATAAAAGTCGTATAATCAGTCAAATATGATAATATAGTTGACAAAATGTAAATTATTAATGAATTCTAAAATTTACTTGACAAATATTTCAAGGCGAAGTATAATAAAAAAGTGTAAATATAGTCAAAAAGGCATCTTATTATGTGAAATAAATGTTTTTCTTGTTTGACTTAATTATGATAAGAGGAGTGAAACGCTATGACACCGGAAGAAGCTTCTCAGTTGTATAATATAGAACAAAGAAATTATTATGATTACTGTGGTTATATTCAGTCGTAGTATATAGAAGAGTTCAAGGTGGAACAGCGCCAAAGTTAACTGATACATCTACACCTGGACGAAGTTATGAATTGCCAGCACCGTGGTCTGAATGGATAGAGGAAGCTGCTACTAATGTAAAGATTATAAAATAGCATTAAATGGAGTGTGTGTAATGGATAATAAAATGCGTATAGTGGCGGAAGAATTTGAAAATACAACTACTGGAGAGAAAGTAACCGGTGTAACGGTTATGATTGATGGAAAGTTAAGACAGGTCTTTGATATTATGATTGCAAAAAGTGGTTATAACAAGAGTTATTTGGAAATGTTGCAGGAGGTACTTGTTTTAGGAATAGATGAGTATATCAAGAAATTGAAATAGTATATTCAATTACTTATCGTTGGTATTTTAAACCTGTGGTTCAAAACTCGGAAACGCTATCCAGACAACAGCAAAAGTCAGCGGAACGATCTCTAATGGCATGGACGGATTTGATATGCTGTCGATGGGGTTGGGAATGATAGATCCCGATAATCCGTTAACGGCATTGAACAATAAGCTGCATCAGAGCGATATTTACAATGGTTTCCAGATGGGCGTGAGTATGCTTTCATCCTTCAGGGGTGCAGCATCACAGAATATGGCTTGCTTTATTGCAGGAACGATGGTGCTTACAACAGCAGGTCTTGTTGCAATTGAGAGGCTTAAAGCTGGAGATGTTGTTATTTCAACGAACCCCGACACGCTTGAAACCGCATCTAAAACTGTTCTTGAGACTTATGTGCGCAAAGTGGACAAGCTTGTTCATCTCACAATTAATGGTGAAGAAATTGTAACAACTGATAATCACCCGTTCTACGTTCAAGGCAGGGGTTTTATCAATGCAGGAAGTCTTCTTGTTGGTGATAAACTTATCAGCGTAAATGGCGAAGATTTGTTTGTTGAGAAACATCGGGTTGAAGAATTTGACGAGCCTGTTGACGTTTATAATTTTCAGGTTGAAGATTATCATACTTACTTTGTTGGTGAATCTGCGGTTTGGGTGCATAATAATAACAAAGCTTGTCCTGTTCCTGAACCAAGAAAATCGGAAAAACACAAAACAGCAGATGGCGAACCTTTAACATATAAATCAAATTCAAAACATACGCCTGGTCAAGATGGTAATTGTTCAGATGCTGGTATTGAGCCAAGAAATTCATTTGAATTATTTGAGGATTCGATTGCTTCAACTGAAAAAACTGGTCATAGATATGCATATGAAAAAGAAACAGATACGATTCACAGATTTTTCTCAAATGCAGAGGAAACAGAATGGCACTGGTGTGGTTCAGAAAATCAAGGAAAAAATTCTTTGAATATAACAAAGATACCCAAAGATATTAAAAAAACATTTACAAAAGAGTATGGTGTTAAATGGAAAGGAAGATAATATGTTAATTGGCGATCCTTATAAATTTGCAGTTTTATTTGATAGAGTAAAAAAATGGAATCCATCTTTAACAGATAATAATGGTTTTTTTGCACTATGTATTGATGGAAAATTATTTCCTGATGAAATTGAAAATGCAGTAATACCTGTAGGTGTTAGAGATGTCAAAGTAGCTTTATCTGGAATTCCAGTTGATGAAAAAATATTTGACATGGATTCAAAAGATGCAATTTTGATTTTGTATGATCTTGTATATCCAGAGTTTGATGATGAGAAAAGTGATGAAGAAAACAGGGATAATGATTTTAGATATTTGCTTTCTACAAATGAATTAGTTGATGATAATTATCTTGTTTTTGCTGTAGGAAAAGAAAGGAAAATTAGAATACTTGGTACAAAAGCAGAGTATGATTTTGAAGAGAAAAGAGATGTTTTATGTAATTCAAAAGTAACTGAAATAATCCTCGAAAAAGATTATGTTAATAATGTTATTGCTCAACTTGAAGAGATAAAGTGGAATTAAGATTTGAATATTGGTACATTTAATAATCAGCGAATCTTGCACTATATGCCCGACAAGTATACAAGATTGTACATCTGACAATTAACGGTAAATAAATTATCACAACCGAAAATCACCCGTTCTACGTTCAAGGCAGAGGCTTTATCAATGCTGGAAACCTTCTTATCGGTGATAAACTTATCAGCGTAAATGGCGAAGATTTGTTTGTTGAGAAACATCGGGTTGAAGAACTTGACGAGCCTGTTGACGTTTATAACTTTCATGTTGAAGATTATCATACTTATTTTGTTGGTGAATCTGCGGTTTGGGTGCATAATTCGGAATGTAAAGTGAGTACTTCAAGAAGAGATCATATATTAGAGGGTGAAGGGCCTAATGATCCTGGGCATGGCCCCAATAGGGGATTTGGCAATAGTGCTTTTCCTGACACTTGGACAGACGATTACGCTATAAAAGCCGTTGAAGATGTAGCCAATAGTCCAAATTCAACATGGAGACAATCAACAGGACCTGGTGGAGGACGTAACGCTCCTGTTACAATAGGAGGTCCTGATGCAAATGCTCCATTAACCACAAGAAATGGACGACCAGTTAGGTTTATTGTTGAAGGTAGAAATCATGGATTAGATGTTAGAGTTATTGTTGAACCTGGCGGTGAAGGAATAGTTACGGGATTTCCTATTAATCGATAAAGTGTTAGGAGAATTAGTGATGAAAAAAGAAGCATATGATAAATTTATGAAAAAAATATCGAGTGAATTCAAAAATGTTGATACAGTTAAAGAATTTCTTTTAGATGCAGCGGAATTAGCTATGTATGGAGAAAAACGAGTGGCACTTGAAAATTTTCTTGAAAATCTACTGGAAAATGAGATACATATTTCATCCGAATTGATAGATTTGGCAGAAGAGGCATTTAGTGATAACCCAACAGACTATGATAATAGATTAATTTTTGAAATGAAACAATTTAAATTAAATTAATGTGTAATATAAAAGTTGTATGCAAATACGAATACGCTTGAAACCGCACCGAAAACGGTTCTTGAAACGTATGTCCGTCAGGTAGAAAAGCTTGTTCACCTCACAATTAATGGTGAAGAAATTGTAACAACTGATAATCACCCGTTTTATGTACAAGGCAGGGGTTTTATCAATGCAGGAAGTCTTCTCGTTGGCGATAAACTTATAAGCGTAAATGGCGAGGACTTGTTTGTTGAGAAACATCGGGTTGAAGAATTTGACGAGCCTGTTGACGTGTATAATTTTCAGGTTGAAGATTATCATACTTATTTTGTTGGTGATTGTGCGGTTTGGGTGCATAATGCAAGCTCTGATTATAATCTAATTGAACCGGATAAATACACAGAACTTTCTGAGTCAGAGATGCGAATAATATTATCTGATCGTGGCCTGGATGATACTGCTGTGCAAGATATGATTGATTCTTTTGATGGACCAATATATAGTCGTGAAGGAAACCTTGGAGAAGTTTTTACGATAACTGAGGCATCTGCTGGTGATGCATCAGGAATTTTTGTTACAAGAGGTTCTGCTGGAGCTACACTGGCAGAAAGAATTAATAATCTTGCATTACCGCCTAATAATACTGCACTTGTTGAGAGCCAAATGCAACTTACTCGATCACAAATTTTACTTGAGGGAAAAGTAGCTGCACAACCTGAATGGGCACTTATTGCTGATGATGGCATATCAAGAACAGGCGGCGGATGGCAAGTAGTTACTGATGGTGGAAAATATACAGGTGCAATTGATAGGTGAATTAGTATGAAAGAAAAACTAACTATTCTTTATAATTATCTTAAGAACAATGATCATATGCAGGATGCTAATAGGATTGCTAAAATTCTCGATGAATACGATAAAAATGGTGACTTATCAGAATTATCTATAAAAAAAATAAAAGCAATGTGCAATCCTAGATATCTCGGAAATCTTTATATAAAAGAATTTCCCGATCCATATAAATGGTGGAATTTCTTGGCTGAAATAAAAAAATCAATTGAATGAAACTACGTTGATGATAAGAAGCTATTTTATGGATTTTGAGAATGGTATTGTAAAAATAGACGAGGAAGCATTTAGTCCTAAATATTCTTTTGAAATGTTCCGTCATTCCTCTTTTTATAAGAATTAAGCTTGTTCACCTTATAACAAATGGTGAAGAAATTATCACAACTGATAATCACCCGTTTTATGTTCAAGGCAGGGGCTTTATCAATGCAGGAAATCTTCTCGTTGGTGATAAACTTATAAGCGTAAATGGCGAAGATTTGTTTGTTGAGAAGCACTACATAGAGGAAACAGATGTACCCGTTGATGTTTATAACTTCCAAGTTGAAGATCATCATACTTACTTTGTTGGTGAGTGTTGTGCTTGGGTGCATAATAAAAATTGTCCCCCACACATGAATGAAGATGGCACATTAAAACCAAATCAAGAGTATAAAGCTGGAGAAAACGGCTACACATACAAAACCGATGCAAATGGTAATATAAGTTCTGCTCATGCGGACGAATTGAAATTCAAAACCCATGACGGAAGATTGAACCATAATTCAAACACAGCCGGTAAATTACCTGGTGATGACGCAGGCCATTTGTTTGCAGACCAATTTGGTGGTTCTCCGGATTTGGATAACCTGGTTTCGCAGAGAAGTGATTTAAATAGAGCTGTAAAAAATACAGATAATTATCGCAGTATGGAAAGGGAGTGGTCAAATGCATTAAAAAATGGACAAAACGTTACTGATGTAGATATTAAGTTATCATATAAAAACGGTTCATCTCGTCCTTCTTCTTTTAACGTATCCTACAAAATTGACGGTGAACTGTTTAGACGAATATTTAAACAATAGAAATAATTTAAAGGAGAATTGATATGTTACAAGGATTTGAAGATGCTTTTACAGATGCGCAGGCAAGAACGATATCGCTAGCTTTAGAGTTATTAGAAAATAACAAGAAAGAAGCTGATATGATATATATTTATATTTATCAAAGTGATACGCAGATTTTTTTTAACGCATTTTTTGCTAAAGATAAGAAAATCTACCTTTTAAACGATTGGTTCGATGACGATCAAATCAATGATTTTTTTGACTGCGGTGTGGAAGATGTTGACAATATTGTTGAAGTATGTGATACTTACGATGGTAAATGCCCATATGAGTTTAAATTAAGTTACAATGTTAAGACTAAGTCTTTTGATGCGAAATACAACTATGATGATATTGCAATGGAGAATGATGTTGACTTAGTAGATATTTATAAAGAATGGCAGAAAGAATGTGAGTCCGAAATCTCTTGTAATTGAGACTGTTAGCATTTGATGTTTCATACAAAATAGATGGCAAATTTATTAATCCCCATTAAAAAATAGGAGGTTAACCATGTTAAAAGGATTTGAAGACGCATTTGTTGATGCACAAGCTAATGTTATTTCGCTTTGCCTTGAATTACTTAAGAATTCTGAAAAGAGTGCAGACGTTATATATGTATACATATTACAAAATGATAACGAAGAGTATATTGACGCATTTTTTGAGAAAGATGGCAAGTTGTTCACAACCAATGATTGGTGTTCAGATGCTCAAATTAAGGAATTCTTTCATTGTGGAATAGAAGATATAGAAAGCATTGTTGAGCTTTGTGATACCTATGATGCAAAGTGTCCACACGAATTCAAATTAGTATACAATGTTAACTCTAAGTCATTTGACTCAAATTACAATTATGAAAATGTAACTGATGTTTATGATAAGGATGTAATTGAGTTAGTCGAAGAATGGTTTAATGAATGCAAAAAAAATATAAGTCATTGATAAATTTTAAAAGATAAAATTATGGTTGAAGTCAATGAGCAATTAGCTGAAGTTATATCCAACTCACAAATAGCCTTTTTAAACGGCAAGCTGCAGGAAGCATTCAGTCTATACTCAACACTTATACGTTCAAGGTAGAGGCTTTATCAATGCAGGAAGTCTTCTTGTTGGTGATAAGCTTATCAGTGTGAATGGTGAAGACTTAGTAATTGTGAAATTCTTCATTGAAGAAACTGCTGAATCTGTTTCCGTGTATAATTTTCAGGTTGAGGATTATCATACTTACTTTGTTGGTGAGTGTGCGGTTTGGGTACATAATGCGGAGTGCATCGTACGCAAGAATGGTGAGATTGAGATTACAGATTGGGAAGGTTATCCAAAAGGTGGACCAAAGCCAGATGGAAAACTTAAACTTCTTGAAGGAGAAGAATATACAAAAGCAAGAAAATCTGCTAATAGTGAAAATGCTCAGATTCATAGACAAAATCCTGAATTAAAAGGAAAACAAATTCATGAAGTACATCCTGTTAAATTTAGTGGTAGCCCAACGAACTATTCTAATAAAATTGCGCTTACGCAGTCTGAACATGCAAAATACACCAAGTTTTGGAAGTGAATACAAGCTCAAGCAAAAAATCAAATGAAATGAGGAAAGAAGAATGAATATAGCGGAAAAATATATGACGGATATGGAATTGAATGAACCAAGCAATCCATTAGAAATAAATAAAACTGAAGATAAATTAAAAATTAAATTTCCGGAACAGTATAAAAAGTTTTTGCTATCTCATAACGGGGCTGAGGGTTCTATAGGCGAAAATTCGTATCTCGTTATATGGTCAATTGAAGATACGCTTAATTTTGTTTCATCAGTAAATTCAATGTCAATAAAAGAAATAGTTACGGAATCCGGATTTGCTCGTTTTA
>NZ_JBCPGA010000055.1:0-10961 GCF_040914135.1 Ruminococcus sp. RTP21204st1_B2_RTP21204_210225
TGCGTCCCCTCAAATGGTTTTCGCCTATCGAATTTCTTAATAATAGTGTCCAATATGATTGACAAACCTACATTTTTACAACTTTTTTACTCTATTCCCTCATCATCATCGTCATCTGCCTGAACACTTGGGTCGTAATCATCGTATGTGTCCATAAAATTGTACTTCTTACCCTTGTATTCGTATTGTATCACAGTGCGCAGATTGACGTTGTAAACGCTCTTGAAAATATTGTTTTCAATGTTGGGATTGGTGGCACGAAACTTTGCTATAAGCTCCTTCATTTCCTGCCGCTTTGATACCTCACCCTTTTTCTCTGACCCCTCGTAGCTCTCAGTGAAACGGCAGGCACAGCGGATAAAATGCAGATCGTTCTGCTCCACCCAGCGGATAATGTCCGCCTCTTTCACCATGTACAGTGGTCTGATAAGCTCCATGCCTGCGTAGTTCCTCGAGTGCAGCTTCGGCATCATAGTCTGAATCTGTCCTCCGTATACCATGCTCATGAGTATGGTTTCTATAACATCATCAAAATGATGTCCCAAAGCTATCTTGTTGCACCCAAGATCCTGCGCAAATTTGTAAAGCCAGCCACGCCTCATTCTTGCACAAAGATAGCATGGGTTGCGTTTTGTGTTGTATGCAATGTCAAAGACCTTTGTTTCAAACATTTTTATGGGTATTCCCATAAGCGCCGCATTGTCGATTATTCTCTGCCTGTTTGCGTCGCTGTAGCCTGGGTTCATTACAATAAATTCTAGCCCTATGTCCATGCCCTGATATTTCTGCAAATGCTGCATACACTTAGCAAGAAGCATTGAGTCCTTGCCACCTGATATGCACACCGCTATTTTGTCCCCCGGCTTTATCATATCGTAACGCTCATATCCCATTACGAACTTGTTCCATATATCTCTGCGAAAATCAGTAACGATGCTCCGCTCTATCTTCTGCTGTGGCGTCAATATTCTTGACATCTCAAACTCTCCTTAAAATCATATACTTAAATTCTACTATTTTTATGGGATTTTGTCAACCATATTCGTGTTGACATTGTATTGTGATATTGTTATAATATAATAAAGTATTAAAGCAGGAGGATATCATGAGCGAAAATATAGAGCGTGAGATAAAAATTTCTCTCACAAAAGAACAATATAACATCGCCGAAAAGCTTTTTCAGTGGAACAAAATAATCGAGCAGACCAATTTTTATTATATCCCGCAAAGAGATTCAGGCATGACAAGTATCCGTGTCAGGCAGATAGGCGAAAAATATTTTTTGCAGCTTAAAGCACCTATCTCCGAAAACGGTGCACTTCATGTGAAAAAAGAGTATGAACAACAGCTTGACAGCCTGCCTGAAAAGCTCACCGCACAGGAGCTTTCACAGCTTGTGGGGAGAGATTTCCCTGCCGCTGACCTTGCAGGCTCTTTGCATACTCAGCGCAAGCTCTGCACCGATTTTGACCATGTTGAGATATGCCTTGACAAAAGCGAATATCTTGGCTTGACAGACTATGAGCTGGAGCTTGAATATACAGCCGACTATCCCGAAAAGCCTTTGGAGATACTGAAAAATGCAGGTATCACACAGGGGAAAGCGGTAATAGGCAAGTATGCAAGGTTCATGGAAAGAGCCAAAAAGCTTGGTAATTGCTGATTTTCGCCTGTCTGCGGTCATTTTCTATGAAAAAGCACCCACAGCCTGCAAAGGTTTGGGCAATAATGATAATTGACAGTGACGTTATAATATGTTATTATATTAAAGTGTTAAAACGTATGAAATGGTATTTTGATGATACCCGAAAGGAAGTTAATAATGAAAAGATCTATTTTTAAGACTATCGCATCACTTTCCGCTGCTGCCATGATGCTTTTGGCTGTAGGCTGCGGAAGCACATCTGATTCTTCATCAGCAGCAGGCACAAACAGCACAGCCGCTGCAACAGGCGAGGATAACTCACTTCAGAAAGTTCTTGATTCAGGCAAGCTTGTGCTTGGTCTTGACCCAACATTCAAGCCAATGGGCTACACAGACGAGAACGACAACATCGTAGGCTTTGATATCGACGTTGCAAAGGAAGTTTGCTCAAGACTTGGTGTAGAGCTTGAAACTTACTCTGTAAACTGGGATACAAAGGAGCAGGACCTTAATGCAGGCACAATAGATTGCATCTGGAACGGCCTTTCTGTCAGCGATGAGAGAAAGAAAGTAATGCTCATGAGCGAGCCTTACATGAAGAATGAAATGGTGTTTGTTGTAAACGGCTCAAGCGACGTTGCTTCACAGGCTGATCTTGCAGGCAAGAACATTGCCGTACAGAACGGTTCAACAGCACAGGAAACACTTCTTGCATCTGACGTTGTAGCAAATGGTGCGACAACAACAGAGCTTGCGACAAATGTTGAAGCCCTCCAGCAGTTGGAGCTTAACATGGTAGACGCAGCGTTCCTTGACTCAGTAGTTGCAAACTACGAGATATCCACATCAGGCAAGGATTACAAGGTGCTTCCTGACGGCCTTGACCCAGAGGAGTACGCTATCGGCTTCAGACTTGGTGATCAGGCACTTTGCGACAAGATTGAGGAGATCCTTCACGAAATGAAGCAGGACGGCAAGCTCGCTGAGATATCAACATCTTGGTTCGGAAGCGACATCACGACCATAGAATAATCACAAAAACATTCAATCGGACAGTCTTCGGGCTGTCCGATTTTTTTGCTTATTAAGTTTTTCTGCGTGTTATATCTTTAGAAAATAAAAAGTCTCGCAAACAACGTGTTTACGAGACTTTTTGGCGGAGAAGGAGGGATTCGAACCCTCGATGAGCTATTAACCCATACACGAGTTCCAGTCGCTCGACAGCAGTTTGAAGATGTTTTATTATTATTTAGATTTATTTTACCTTATTTAATGTTGTCTGTCAATTATTTTTTTGTGTTCTTATGGTGCCTTGATCGTTCTGATTCAGAATTTATTTTATTCCGTCGCCGCAGGTCGCACCGCAGAACTTGACTTTTTGAAATTATTATGGTATAATTAAGCCATAGTAAGATATAAGGAGATGTCATATATGCCAAAAATCATTCCTATCAAAGATTTGAAAAACACAAGCGGAATATCTGAGCTTTGTCACAGTACTGACGAACCTGTTTTTATCACTAAGAATGGTTATAGTGATATGGTAGTTATGTCCAATCAAGCTTATGACAAACTTATTGAGCAAATTCATCTCTATCAGCTCGTTGCAGAAGCCGAACAGGATGTAGAAGAGGGCAATGTATTTGACGGTGAGGAAGTCCTTTCTGAAATGAGGGCAAAATATGGCTACTGATATATACAGCATTAAGTTCACCGCCCACGCAAGGAAAGACCTTGATAGGATTTTTTCCTACATTGCAAGTGAATTGTACGCTCCACAAGCGGCTACTCGTATTATGAAGATGATAGACCAATCTATCAGCAATCTTTCCACACAGCCTTTTATTGCACCTCTTATCAATGATGAATTCCTTTCAAAGAAAGGTCTGCGAAAGCTTGTTGCAGAAGATTATATCATTCTTTATAAGGTTCAGACAACTGTGAACAATGTTCTGATTTACAGAATAGTCAATGGTCGAACGAATTACATAAGCCTTTTTAAGAGTTAGAACAAAGGAACAGTTCATTGTGGACTGTTCCTTTGTTATTAGCCTAGCTTTTTTTTTATGTCTGAAAATACGTTCTCTTCAAGTGCGTCAGCAGATTTCTTCTGCATTTTTGAATCAACATGAGAATATGTGTTCAGCGTTACTTGTGTGTTAGCGTGTCCTGCACTTTTAGACACTATTGTGACTGGAATATTCAGGTCGTTCAAGAGTATTGAGCAATAGGAATGTCTTAGGTCGTGCAGACGAATATGTCTTAGATTATGTTTCTTTAATAGCTGTGAAAATTTTGCTGAAAGTGTGGCAGGATTCAAATAGTCGCCATTATATTTGCAGACTATCAGATCTCTGTCTATATATTCCTCTTTGCAATACATTCTCTCTTTGATTTGGTATCTTCTGTATTCGCCCAGTAGATTTATTATTGTGGGTGGTACTTGTATTTGCCTTTTTGATGATTCTGTTTTACAGCCTCCGATTATATACTCTCCATTTATGTAGACAAGATTTTTATTCACCGAGATCACATTGTTTTGAAAGTCAATATCGCTCCAAGTCAAAGCACACATTTCAGAACGTCTGAGTGACATTAAGCCTAGATAGACAACTGGTCTTAATCTATCGTTCTGAACAGCCTGCATAAGCGTTTTTATCTCATCTATGGAATAGAAACTGCTTATAGGCTTTTGCTTCTTTTTAGGTACTTTAACAAAATCGCACTCGTTTGTTGACAGCATTTTCTTGAAAGTGAAATATTTCAAACAGCTATGCAGGTTATCGCAAATATACTTCATAGACCTATGAGACAAGTTCTTCTCCTTATCAAGAGCATTCAAAAAATTCTGTATCTGCATTGCTGTGAGCTTTTGGAGCTGAATATTTCCCAATGCTGGACGAATGTGATTTTTGATATTATATTGATACGATTTTACTGTTGCAGGGGCTAGTGTAGGTTTGACCTGTGTTTCGAGCCACTCGTCAAGTGCCTGTGAGACAGTCATTTTATTAGGCTCTATGTATGTGCCGTTGAGTATGTGGCTCTTTGTCTGATTGAGGTAGGCTTCGGCTTCTTTCTTCGTCTTGAATGTTTTGGTGTCTCTTAGTCTTTTGCCTGTGGAACTCTCACCTCTCTCAACTACTGCTTGATAGCCAGTTATTTTTCCTTCTTTGTTTCTTCTTGTTCTTATACTCATTGATTGTCACCTCATTATAATTGAAAACGACCCAAGCAAAATGATTTTGCTTAGGTCGGAATAGTCTTTATTTATGTTTGTTATTTATTGATTATTGCCTGTGACGGTGTTGATGTTTGTAGAAATTTGAGGAAGTTCTCCTTTGTGACTCTGTATCTAGAGCCTAGTTTTAAATAGACCATATTATATTTTATAAGTTTGAGGGCTGAGTTATAGGAAATACCTAAGAACTCTGAGATTTCTTGAGGTGTGAGTATATCACATAGATTTTCAATTTTGTTCGTCATAATAATTTGCTCCTTTTATATAAAGTAGTACGTCTTTCACCACGCAATATTATAATATATATCTGAAAGAGTTTTTCTACGTTTTTAGTAAGTGATTTTTAAGCAAAGGGTAGAACAAAAAATTCTGCCCTTTGAATTTTGAAGTTAGGCTATGAAGTTCACATAAGCAAACTTCTCGTTCGTGTTATCATCAGTTTCCAATTTTGCCGAAAAGCTCCTTGAGGAAACTCCTGAGTAGTCGATCTTGAACTTTTCTGTTATTGTGAGGACTGAATTTGTATTGTATATAATACCTCCGTCACATATTTTTATTCCATTCTCATCTGGAACAAAATAAGCGTTCTTGTCATCTATCAGAATGTTAATGTTCGTTGGACAGTCAAGTGCCTGCCAAAGTGCAGGGGAAAGCTTTATCCTTCTGCCATTAGTCTTTGTGTTCACGATAGATATACTGTATGTACCTTTACCGTGCGAGCTATTGTTTGATGAGTCAATTACTGTAAGATTATCTTTGTTTGGTATAACCATTATTATTCATTTCCTTTCAAATTTTTCGTTTCGTTGATTTCATTCTTTTTTTGTACTCTTATTCCTGTGAACTTAGGTGGTTCTCTTATTTTAGGTTCGGGATTGTCACCAATTTGCAATATCTCGTATACTTTTACGGAGACACCTGATATTGTTCTTTTCAGATAGTACTTTCCAGACTGCTTTTTAAGATAGCCTTCTTTGTACAGCCACTTTACAGCCATTTTCATATCTGTGAAGTTATTTGCATAGATTATTTTTTGCAAGACAGATTCAATTAAGAGTACTGATGTCTCAGTCGTTATACCCTCGCAAGGACTAGATTTGTCGTATCTTAATTCCTCTGCCTCTGGAAATAGCTTTTTATGCGTGACTATATACTCACATATCGCATTGTGCAGGCTTTCAGCTGTCTTGGTTTCATCACGCAAGTATTCGTGCTGTTTCATAAGAACATTGACTATTGAACGAGTATCAATATACATACCTATTCTCAAAGCGTATAGAGCCGTTTGTAGAAGAACAGCATAGTGTTTTATTACTCTGTCTGTTATCTGACAAGCTTTGTCTTGAAGTTTCCTCGACAAATATTTTTGACATAGCTTGAAGTCATTGAACACGATGCGAGGTTGTTTACTATAAAGATAGCTAACAAAATCTTCTCCTACTATCCCATTTTTATGTGAGATGAGTCTGTCGATTTTCTCTGCGTGTTCAGCACTCTGAGTTATGTGCAGGTTGTCGAACTCCAAACACCTTGCACGAATTCCATTGTTCTTTTTGGTTTTGGTGAGCAGAGACTCCTCTGCTGTTGAGATGATCGTTGTTGACCACGTCTTGGACTCTCTCAGACTTGAGTCTTTGTTGCACCTTGCCTTGTCTCTTCCGTGTGAGAGGTTGTATATCAGCGTGGAATAGTCGAGTGCGGAGCAGCTTGCTTCATCAAAGCCAACTGTTATGCCTTGATTGTTGGACAATGCAGCATATATGGCGTTCGTTGTCGAGTTCCACTCGTTGAAGAGCGGTGGCTCGTTTGGATTGCCCCACATTGAAAGTGCAAGTTTCAAAAAGGTGCTTTTTCCGCTTGAACTGTCTCCATAGATGTGTATCAAGATGTTCTCCATTGAGTATGTGAGCTTTAAGTAGCTCAAGAGAGCTGATGATAGACCTGCGACTACTGCGAACATACTTCCGTCTGTCGTAAGCAAATTATTTAGTGCGTTCAGGTAGATTGATTTTGAGGATATTTTATTGTCAAGTTTCAAATCTCCTGCATATTGAAATTGGCTTGCAAGTTCCTTGTTATGAAGAACCCTATTTGTTCTAAAATAGAGGTTATTCTTATATTGAAACCAGCCTATGCTCTTGTAGAGTATTACACGGGGAGCTTGTTCAGAAGCTTGTATCAGATATCTTATCAAGATGTCTGAATATGCTTCATTGAAGAACCACTTCTTTTGAAGTTCGGTAATATCTTTTTTATTCAGACAGTCTGCAGATATTACTTCCTCTTCTAAGCCGAATGGTGTTTTAGCTGTTATATTAAGAAACTTTTCATTGGTATCCTCGTCTTTTAAGTATTGTGTTACTTCAAGCTGTATGGATATCCAGATCTTTATATAACGGCTGTTGTCTTTATCAGACCTTTTTACAAGCCACAAGGAGTCATTTTCAATTATGGCAGGAAAGAAAGAGTGCTCTTGGTAGGAATTGTATTCCTCTTGAGTTATCCTTTCAATTTTATACGAGTCCATAAAATATCCACCTCCTTTCTCAAAAAATTGGATTTTTAGTCCATATAGTATTGTTCTTTTGCAAACTTGAAAACAAGTTTTTTTGTATCAAGGAGATGTAATTTTGCTCTGCTGAGTCCTCAAAGCTCGTTTTTCCCCACTTGCCGCATAGGAAAGTTCTATCTTTATGATTCAAAAAAAATTTCTGCTGAGTAGTTGCGGCAAGTTTTGAAAAACTCGCCACGGACTCAGCAGAAAAGAACAACTGTATGTAGTAAATTATTTGAACTCAGCAATATAGAAATCTTTTCTTACTGAAGGGGTCAAAGGGTGTACGTTCATATGTCCTAGATTATCAGTTACGCACAACAATTTTTTATTGGACTTGTGTAGCATATCAAGAACATACTCTTCTCGCTTTTTTAAAGTCTTGTTGGTTAGTGTTCCCCAAGCAATAATCACTTCATTGACAGACTTCAAATATTTCTTGATTATTACGTCTGTATCTTTATCATAGAGTTGTTCGGCTTTACTATCCATGGCAGAGCATAGGTTGACCGCATAGAAACCGCCATAGCCAAGCTTATACAAATTTGATGAGATTATATTTGTAGTTAAGTCTAGCAAAACTCCATTAGCTTGTCCTGCTGTTTTAGTTATGAACAACGGGACTTCATTTGAAGTGTTCCATATTCTTGATAGTAAATATCTATGTGTATTATCATCTGAGAATATTACAGTATTCTCAATTTTACTGTTCTCTGTTATCATCTGCATACCTCTTTTCGGAACATATAAAGGGACTCACATAAGCAAGCCCCTATGTTTTGGATTTATTTTCTTCTTACTGATTTGCCCTTTTTGGCAGCAAAGAATGTAGTTATTGCAAGTGCAGAACCTTCTATGAGCATTGCAACGCTTTCAGTTGCAGCAATGGAGCTTATAAGTCCAAGTATCATTATCTCACCTCCAATCGCAATAAAATTTTTTTACAGTACTGAATCGACAACAACAAGAACTGTGAGAGTAGCGAAAAAGCCTGCCACAAAATAGCCCATTAGAAAAACCTCCCTTCAAAGAAAAAAGACCAGCTCATTATTTATCTGAATTGGTCTATCAAGCTTGCTTTTATGTATGCAACAATGGCATAGTCGGAACTTATTATGAAAAGCTTTTTTATATATCCGTCTATTTCCAAGGTCACTTCGCTTATATCGTTGAGTATATCAACGTTCCACCTATCAAGCAGAAATTTTATATCATCTTCATTTGAGACTATGCAGCAGAAGCCGCCGAGATCGTTATATACATCTCTGTCAACTCCGTATGCTGTATTCAGAATTGATATTGACTGAGATATATCTGCTTTTAGTTTGTCTGTTATTGTGTCGATATTATCTATTTGATTGATTTTTGTTAGTATTGTCATATGTTTGCTCCTAAATAAAAAATCCCTATCTCACATTGCTGTAAGATAGGGATTGCTATTAATTGTTATTCAATTTTTGTGCCACATTCACCACAGAACTTTTTACCTTCGGGTATCTCTGCGTGACAATTCGGACAAGTCTTTACTTTTGAAATTGATTTACCACAGTCAGGACAGAATTTCATTCCTTCTGGCACTTCTGCATTACAATATGGGCAAAGATTTTTTACTTCCATAGAACTACCACACTCTGGGCAGAATTTCATTCCCTCTGGAACGTTTTTATGGCAATTAGGGCAGAGGTTTTCCTTTTCCATTGTACTTCCGCATTGTGGACAATATTTTATGCCGAGAGCAACTTCAGCACCACAACTTGGACACTCTTTTATCAGTTTTTCACCGCAATTATTGCAGAATTTTGTGCCTTCGTGGTTAGGCGTTTTACATTTAGGACACAGTATTTCGTCTGATTTAAGTGCCTTGCTCGCACTCAAAGACACGGAAACGTTTTTGCCACCACTCATTATGAATCTTTCGATTTCATCGAAAATTTCTTGTGGCAATTTTTTTTGACCTAAAACACCAATTACCGATGTGACCGCTAGAGGTGCAAAAAGAAGCATTCCGACTGCACCTGCTCCAACTTTATCAGACCACTTGCCAGCACCAATATTTACTGTGATCATATCACCAGCAGGAATGATTTGAACTTGTGTTGCCATACTCATACCAGCAAGTTTCTTCCAAGATTTGCTTTCTGGTTCTTTTGCTTGCACAAAATATCCTTCTGGTGAACTTGTACCTTCTGTTGTAAGTGCTTTTTTATCTCTCAAAAAGCACTCAACAGCACGACCAACCATATCTATGGTTACACCATCTACGAGTTTGAAAATTTTTGAATCAGCCATAATAAAACCACCTTTTTATGTTATATATTTTATACTAATGCCAGTTCTATCACAAACTTACTTTATGTGATTAATTATACCACCATATTTACTATTTGTCAAGTACAACATTACTATAAGAAAAGAAATATTTCAAAAAATAATGTTAAAATTATATATAGTAGATAGGTGGTGCATATATGGACAGTATAGGAAGCAGAATACGAAATGCTCGAAAGCAGGCAGGACTTACACAAGCTCAGCTTGCCGAACGTGCTTTTATAAGTGAAAGCTATATGGCACTGATTGAGTTGGACAAGAGAAATCCAAGTACTGACGTTGTTATAAGAATTGCAGAGATATTACAAGTGAGTTCAGACCATTTGCTGTTTGGCGAATTGCCAAAGAATGAGCTTGTTCTTTTTAATGAATGGAAGAAACTTATGCAGGGACGTTCGACTAAGGAGATTGAGTCTGCTCAGAATATTGTGAAGTGCTTTTTTGAAAATTTAGATGAACGTTGTAATGTAGATGATTGAATTCCCAAATTCCTTTTTTCCTCACTTTTTTAATAATCAACTATATAAAGAATTACATTCAGTAGATAGAACATCTCGGTGAGCAGTTCAACGGACACGTTGGACTGCTTGTACGAGTGGAGCAGACTTGCTTGACGAGGCTGCTCCTTTCCATATTCCTCTGCGAGTCCATTTTGGACGAGCAGCATAGAGCAAATGCGGCGATTTGCAAAAATCGCCGCATTTTTGCTATGACAATCGTGTTATGTTCTTGATATTTCACCCTAAAAACGAAATACGGCAGGGAGTATTTTACTTCCTGCCGTATTTTAGTGTATCCTGCCTATATTTTATTTATCCTATTATGTCGCCTTTCCGTCGCCAATTCGCTTTTTCCAGAGTATTTTATCCTACCTTCTGCATATAAGAAAAAGTCTCGCAAACAACGTGTTTACGAGACTTTTTGGCGGAGAAGGAGGGATTCGAACCCTCGATGAGCTATTAACCCATACACGAGTTCCAGTCGTGCGCCATAAACCGGGCTAGGCGACTTCTCCAGTTTATCATTTTTTATATGTGTCACACTATCTAAGCGACTTTAATATTATACCATATGATCTTTTACTTGTCAAGACATTTTTGAAACTTTTTTTGTTCTTTTTTGTAGTGCTACAATAGATATTGGACAAAATTAAGAAAAAAGAAAAGAGAGATAGGCAAAAATCTGATAAAATA
>NZ_JBCPGA010000056.1:0-10935 GCF_040914135.1 Ruminococcus sp. RTP21204st1_B2_RTP21204_210225
TGTCTTAAAAATGGACATAAAAATAGACCTTTCTGCTTTTAAAACAAAAAGGTCTGATAAAAAAGGAGTATAACTTTAGGCTTTAAAAGCTTTTGTTATACTCCATATTTTCATATTATTCTGTTAGCACTCATTGTACCGCTTTTTCAGTTTCGGCAGTAGCAGGAAGAGTATCACTATTCCTATTACGTTCTCAATTATAAGACAAATAATCAGAGTAGTATTCAAACTGCTTATCTGCTGTCTTGACTGTTCAACTGCCTCTGTAAGATATGTATTCTCAGCATACTTGTCTAGTCTGGCGTTTTGTTCGGCTACGTTTTCTCTCCACTGAATGAAGCTGATAATGGTTGAGATCAGATTTATCCCGATATTGATAAATGCAAAATTTCTGAACCATTTATCTGAATCCATCGGATAGTCATAACAACCTTTCTTTGAAATAACACCGATATTCCAGTATGTAATAAAACAGATAAACAGCATACTGATTACTGATACGACAACCGCTTCAATAATAAGAAACGGGGTCGAATAAGTTTCCATACTTCTTGACAGAATCGCCAAGATAATGTTCTGCAAAATTCTTACGAAAATTCCAAGCAGAATTATATCTAATATAAATCTCCATAGGAATGATTTTGTGAATTGGGTCATTGTTTTTCCTCCTAGCTAAATACTTCTTCATATTCTGCAATTTCTTCTTTTGAAATTACAGAATAATTATATGATGTCACCACATGACTATTTTGATATACACATATATTTAATTTTATAAAATCTTTATCAGATTTTCGCTTCAAATCATGTATTAAGGTTTGAAAATTTTTAGGCATAACGAGTTCAACATTGTTTCCACTTTTAATATCAGTAAAATCCATATTTACAAAACAAATTGATGTTGAATATCTACAGTTTGAAACATACATATAATATTCTGCCTGTTCAATAGTATCATCAGGATATTCAAAATATTTTTGTATAAATTTTAAATCTGCGCTAAAGCTAAATGAACCTTTAGAATCAGCCGTATTTTCAGCATAGATTTTCTGGTAAGATTGTGAAAAGCATAAAAAGACGATTACGGATAAGATAAAACATATTATTTTAGTTAGCACATTTCGTGGTAATAGAGTTTGTATAAATGATATTACTATTACTGTACAAGAAAAATAAAGTAAAAAACTAAATATTAAATCCATTACTATCAAGTATACCACATACTTTAAACTATCAAATCCTTCAACATTCATTTTAATTAGCATAACAGCGAAAATTATACCGGATATTACACTCAATATAACCGAAACAACAATAACTGTCTTTAGAGCGCCAGTTTTATATTCTTGCTTAGCTAAATTTTGAAGTAGTCTTTCTCCAGCCTTTAACAATATATCACTCCTAAATTATTATTGTCATAAATAGATTTTAAAGTGTTGATGTTGTCCTGTGCAATCTGTTTATCATCATCAAATAAAAAATCTTCATACCAATCAGGTGCAGAATTATATCTAATATAAATCTCCATAGGAATGATTTTGTAAATTGAGACATTGTTTCTCCTCCGTATTTATGGTTGTTTTTTCAACAGTAATTACAAAACCTGATGAACGATAGTATGTAATATGATAAGAAGCATTTTTATCATTTTTCAACAAATCATATTGCGAACTTGTCAAAATAAGTTCCGTATCATCTTGATTATGGTATGAAATAATATAATGGAGTCCATTTGATGATGTATACACATCAGGGCTAATAATATCGTATTCAATAATATTATTAGTTTCGATATCATTATTGATTTCGTGCAAACACAGAACTTGCTGAATTGAATTTTTAGTTCCATATGAGGCAAAACTCTGCATCGACAAAACTATCGTTATGATAATCCATAGTATAGAATATGAAGTCATTCTGATAGATCGTTTTTTCATGGTATTGATTGATGAAATACTAAACGCTTTAAAAAACTGATAATAACTAAACTTGTTTTTAAACCTGTAGTCATCGAAGTCGCTACGTGGTCTATCATATTTATTATACATTTCTATCACAGAAAATAATATCTTAGAAACGTTATAGCTACATATTAAAATACATATAAATCTTATAATAAAAAGTACTTTTAAATCATGGATTGAATATTCCAGAAACTTTCCTGATAAAAAATTGGTTGCGACGCTATAATTAATATACATAAAAATAAGTGAAATAATTATATTGTCTAATGTTATTAACAGAGCATAGTTATCTCTTGCATCTGGGTCATTCCATTTTTTCGACATATGATTCACTCCTCAACACTAATCATATTTCGTAAGTGATTCACTATTATTCTTGAATTAGTAATATCATCACTGTAAAAAATACATTTAATGAAATCTGGTGCTTCATCTCTGAAATCAATATACATTTGCTCAGCATAAAGTCTTGCATAGATCAATCTATAATAGTTAATCGGAGCTTCTACTGCAATAATCTTATAATATTTATCATCATAGGCAATTCCATATAAATCATTTCTAAGCATTTCATTTAAAACACTTGCAATACTTGCAGCTGCATATGTTTTAACGGCATATTTACATTGGCCTGATATGTTTAATACAACATCAGTAAAGGTCAATCCCAAATCTACAAGGTAACCAACTGGTCCATAACTAGCTATAACTGTACGTATTGCTCCCATAGTAATAGTTCCTACATATTTATATGCTAAATCAGATACAGCAACAGCTATGTCACCTGCCCAATCTGATTCCAGCTTTAAGATTAGCTTATCTGCTGCACTTTTTAATGAACTTGATTCTGCATTTTGGGATATCTCATACAGTATATCAATATTATTATTTATAGTTTCTTCGCAAGCATTAAATCTTGTACACATCTCAACATAAGTTAAAGTATCAATAGCAATTTGAGTCCAATTCACTTTATTAACTCCTATTGCTCCAAATTTGTCAAATATATTTTTTTCTGCATTTAAACTGCCATATAATTTTGACTCAGTGTCATAAACTAATGTTGAGTACTTGCTTATTAAATTATCCAATGTTTCAGTCTTTACATATTTATGACTTTTAATCATTCTATATAGTAAAGCTTGATAGTCAAGAATATCTTTATAATAGCTTTGATTTTTGTATAATTTATATGACTTTTTCAATGCTTTGTAACTTTTTAAACCATCTAACATTTCAGTAATTATACGATAATTCATATCGACATCATTTAAAGAAGCAAAATAATCAATTAACACAGATTCATATATTTCATCATAATTAAAAGTACTACCAAAAACAGCATTTCCTATAGCGACTGAACCATATGTTAATACATCATCACTATAGCGTTGTCTATAATATTCAGAGTTATATAATGTAATATCTGTTAATATGTCGATGTTTTCTTTGGGTAATAACCCATCCATCGTAAGAGGATTTGTATATGTTCCCCACAACTCAACATAATCTTCAGTTCCGTCATAATCACTATCTTCTTCCAAAGGATTCGACCTAATCGGCAACACCTTAGTGTTATAAAGCACCCTCTGAGCATCGGCCGTAGGCAAATAATCAGGCGCACTTTCAAAGAATCGATTAAGCCCATCTTCAACATAGAACAAACCGCTGTACTTATCTATACATTCCCCATAGGTAGGCAAAACGACCCTGCCATTCTCGCGTCTGATCAAATCATAGCCGAAATTGATTTCTTCAAAATCATACAAACCATCTTCATCGGTATCGGCATAACCGCTGAATTTACTGCTGTTATGATTTGCCGCAGTTATATTGCGGTATGCATTGATATAATCAATTGTAATCGGCGCATCAAGTTCAACATACTCCAATCCCGTTGACAGAATCATAGGATACTTATTCTCAATTTCAGGAATCTCTTCGCTTTCGCTTAGTTCATAAATATACTTTATAAGTCGCTCGCTCAACAACGTATCGTCTCTAAGATTGAAGCGCTTTCCGCCTGTCTGCTGATACAAATCGTAAGCATAACCACCTATATAGGTTGAGAAATCATAACTGCCGATAAGATTTACAAAAATATTATCGTTATTTTTCATCTCAGACAGATAGTCCCGTCCCGTATTTTCATTATACAAAGCATTTTTATCATTGAAAAAGCTGAAACAAAGAGTAGGTATGTCTGTATCAACTACTTTTTCTGAGTCTATACCATTTAAAACAAAATCAAAAACGTCGGAAACCACAACGTTATTTCTCAGCATATCGAGCTGTCTCTGCGTTTTTCTATAGCTTTCCTTTTCCTCCTCGGTCATTTTTCCATAGTCCGACTGTTCCTTCAAGCTAGCCTCTATTTCTTCTTCGGTCAAATTCACTTCCGATGTTGTTTCATCAAAATTATCCTTGAAAATATACAGATCATGAATTTCATATTTGCTGCCGCCATCTGTAATTTCACTAAATCTATCACTTCCTGCACTGTATGACAAATCAGCAGACGCATTTTCCATTTCCAACAAATACACATTTGCATTTGGTGACTGATTAAAAATGAATTCAGCAGTATCACAGATATTCTCATAGAAATATGCATAGTCCTCATCAGATGTGCAATCTCTGCTATCATACATAAAAACAATGTTAAATTCATCAGTGTATTTAATCGCAGGCTTCACTTTTTTATCCGGCTCAGCCTCTGAAATCTCAGCTGTTTCAGCAGCCGCACTTAAAGTTCTCGCAGCGAAAAGAGAAAATGTCTGCAATGTTGGAAGTTCTTCATTCTCTGTTTTCTCGGAGTTTTCATTCTCAAAATCCTCTGCACCCTGAACAATATCCTGCAAAAAGCACTCCATATCGATAAGACAGTAAGTGCCAAGATCGCTCACCGTCGCCGAAACCGTGTTATTCTCCACGTCAACATCGGTCTTTACAGGCAGCAGAATATTATCCTCTTCAAAGAATCTGAACACATTGTACCTCTTGATACCCGCAAATTCTGGGTTTTCTTCTGCATACTCGCTGTCGGGATTATCGATGTACTCCTCGTCTACTTTAAATTTTAACACAACTTCGTCAACTTTGCAACTGTCATCGTAATTTAATTCGGGACAAGTTCCCAAAATCGACCAGTTGAACATAGAATCCGAATATCCGCTCTCCTGAACTGTTAAACTTGACTGTGCGTTACCCGCCGCTGTGATCTCCAATGAAAGATCATACGGATTGTACTCGGTATTGATGTCCTCAAGTATTTCGTCATCTGCATCTATCGTCTGCACAAATGTGCGTTCCGTATCTGCAATTCCGTCGGTAGTCGGACTTAGAGGATCAGTACCCAATGCTACTTCATCACCATCGCTTATTCCATCATCGTCGGTATCGTATTTCAAAGGATCTGTGCCATAAATATTTACTTCGTCGCCGTCTGTCAGACCATCGTTATCGGTATCGGGATTAAAAGGCTTTGTGCCAAGTTCAAACTCTTTGATGTTAGAAAGTCCGTCATCATCGCTGTCTGCGTCGGCGTCCGAAACTCCCTCTGTTACGGAATCATATACCAATGGGTCTGTGCCGAGAATATAGTATTCCTGGTAATCGGTAAGTCCGTCGCTGTCGGTATCTTCATTATTGATATCCGTTCCAATCTGCTTCTCAACGAAATCAGGCAAACCGTCTTCATCGCTGTCAATGAATTTTGATGAATAACCGTCCTCGGTTTTCTCAACATAGAATACGGGAGATTCGGCAGTTTGACCGTCATCTGTTGTCTGAATAACCTTAAAATACCGCTTGTCGAAATCCATAGTTATAGGATAAGTATATGAATATTCGTTATTTAAAATTACGGTAGTAATGAAATCCTCGTTGTTATAGGATTCCAACAGTTCAAATCTGCCGTCTTCAATATTGGTATACCAGAAAATATTAAGTGCGTTTTCTTCTTCAATGTAATTTGCAAAACCCGAAACCGCAAGAATTATCTCGGGAATATCAATTGTTGTGAAATCCTCGTTCACCGTGATTTCAGACATAACAAAATCAGTCATTTCCGGAGTAACTCCCGACTCTTTTGTGGCTTTAAAGCCGAAGGTCTTGCTTTCACCCACACCGATCGGAGTTGTCGTTATATCGTTTGCAACAGTATAGGAATTTTCAAAAGAAGAAAGTATCTGCGTATTCCAGATATCTTCTATATCAAAATTCGTATTGAAAGAAAGTCGCCATGCCTCAAGCGGATTTTCACTGAGGTTTTCTATTGTAACAGTTCCGATAAATCCAATATCCCAGTCGTCGGTTATATCCATAGTTACACTGTAACCTTCGGAATCACGCTCCGTCCTCTGCGAACAAAGCTCAATCGTTTCGGGAAATTCCATATACTCGCCCGACAGTGTATAACCGAATGTTACCGACTGCTCCGGCTTGATCTCATAGTTATATCCCGCATTTTTTATAATATACTTTGTGGAGTCGGAACTTAAAACAGTTCCGTTCCACAAGCCGTTTATCTCTCCGTGAGCGTCATATTTTAATGACCAATTTAAAAGCGGCTCTGTTCCTGTGTTCTTTACCGTCACTTCAACATTCTGATTGCCGGTCCATTGCGACTTTATGTCATATGTTATCTCATATCCTGTTCCATAATATTTTTTTGCGTTTTCTTCAGCCGCCAATACATTTGCAGGCAGTATAAATACAAATGCTATTACAAAACTAAGCAGAAATGAAATTATTCTTCTTTTCATTTTGAGCCTCCATTGCTGAATGACGGTCTTTGATATGCAGAATAGTGTCCTGTAATGCTTTCTCCGGGCTTAAGTTCAATTTTATCCGATTCTCCCTCCTTTAAAAGCGCAGGCAGGAATCTTTGAATTTTGCTCTTATCAGCCTTTCCGTTCTCCCAAGGTATCGTTTCAACAATACCGTTAGGATATGTAACCGTCATTTCTTTTACAAACATAAATTCTGAATATCCGCTGTAATTTACAGATGGATTATAAATAGTAATATCCGAAACATTTTTCAATTCAAAATCAACATGCCATGTACCAAAAATTTCATCATTATACACTTGCTTTATTGTAAGCTTTAACGCATCGCCGCCATAAACCTTAACAGGCTTGTCGGTTTTAAATTTAGTAGTTACAGGTTCGTTAAACGGAGCAAGAATTCCACTGAAATCAGCAAATATATCATATTCTCCTGCCGTATCGCCTCTTACTATCCAGCTTACAGTGCTTGTTTCTCCGCCGTAAATAGTACCCATACTTCTCGAAGAGGAATTATCTGTATTTGTTTTTGCAAGCGACATTCCTTCCGGAAGAGTGATCTTAGCATTGGCATTTCCAATATAGAATTCATGCGAAGCATTGTTTTGTACCGTAAGGCTTACGTTAAAGAATTCCTTAAGCCACGTAAATGTAGTAGATACATCTAAAAGTACGACGGACGGCGGCTCGCCCGGAACAGATGAAGGAATTACTCCCACATACTGAACATGATCTGTATTCATATCAATGATTCCGAATTTAACTCCGTTAAAATCAAAATATGAGTCGGTGTTTACAAGCTCGCCCTCTCCATTTACGGTAATCAAGAATTTCTTTGGATTTTCAGGGTCATCTGTCTTTATATTTACATGATAATTGTAAACATACTGATTTTCCGGGGCAGATGTGTCAATACCGAGATTTTCGATTTCCTGCAAATCAAGTCTTTCCACATCTATCTTACCTGTAACAAGTTCTCCGTTTTCAATATAAACTGTTGTCCATGAGCCACCCTTTTCCACAGTAATATCCGCCGCCACAGGCAAATAACCGTCTTTATAGAAACTCATCTTATATGTTCCGAAAGGTGCGTATATTGTGGCAACTCCGTTTGAGTTTGTGTTTACAAGTATATCTCCGTCCGGAAGCTCCGCATAAACCATAGCGTCAGCAACCGACATATTGCGTGAAGAATCAACAAGCTGAACCTCTGCATATCCGTAAGTATCCTCATCGTGTACTGTTACTGATATCTCACTGCTTGATGTGTTTCCGGCTGAATCCTTTACCGTCAAAGTAACAGTATAGATACCTGAATCAGAGTATGTATGAGTTGCTTTGGCGGAATTTGCGGTATATCCATCGCCGAAATCCCATTTATAGCTTGCGATGTAGTGGTTATCCGTAGATTTTGAGCCGTCGAAACGTATTGACATTCCTGCAAGTCCATATAAGTCAATTCCTGCGTCCGCAACAGGTTCTACGGTATCCTCGTCTGTAGGGACAGCCATTACCTTTTCGCTTGCAACAATATTATTATAGCTGTCGATTGCTTCAACGTAATAGAAATAGGTTTGACCTGCTTTTACATTATTGTCGGTATACTCGTTTAAAATAGTACTACCCACAAGAACAAAACTGCTGTTATCCGATGAACGCTTGTACAAATTGTAACCAAGCAGAGATGAATCCGTAGTCGATGACCAGTTAAGCTTTATCTGCCAGCCTCTTTCAGTAGCAAAAAGCTTAGGAGCGACTATGGAGCAACTCTTGTAATCATAGGCACAGGTATAGTAACTGCTCTTGTTTCCCGATTTATCAGTTGCCTGAACACGAACGTCATACATTCCGTCTGCCATATTATTCATATCAAGATCGAACTTAACTATCTCCGCATTTTGGGAAAGATTCTGAGTATACATAATTTCCCACAGCTCTGTTCCCTGAGGAGCAAATTCCACAAGAATACTACCCAGTCTGAAATTATCCTTGCAGGAAATACTCATGGTTCTTCCGTTACAGATTTTTGTGCCGTTCTTCGGAACTACGCTTAATATCTGCGGTTTGAACGTATCGTCAGAAACTCCGCCGGATACGATCTCGGATTTTTCACTTTCATTGCCTGCATAGTCTACTGCGGTAACATAATAATCGTACATTTCTGCAAGCTCTATATCCGTATCAAAATAGTTAAGAGCCTCAAGTTTGTCTTTCAGCAGAGTAAATGTCTCGTCACCGCTGTACGACTTGTATACTCTGAAATAATTTACGTCCGTATCTGTCGGATCGTCCCACCTTATTTCCAGCTGTCCGTTTACAACTGCTGTCTTAACATTTTTCAGCTTGCTCGGAGCTGTATTGTCCACCGTATATTCTATAACGGGTGACTGCGACGAATCGCTTTCATTGCCTTTAGCGTCCGACGCTTTTGCACGCACGTAAAGAGAACCGTCTGCATATTCGGAAATATCAAGGTCATACTTGACATATGTGTTTGCACTGCCGTTTGCCGAAACGGTATCGACAGTTTCCCAAACCTCTCCGTCCGTGGAAACTTCAATAGCTATACTAGCTACGGAAGCGTTATCCTTTGCATAAATTGTCAGAGGAATTGACTGTGCAAAAGTATTGGCATTAGGATAAATTGCTGTAACTGTCGGAGCTTCGGTATCTTCGCCTGTATAAACGGTTATCGTACTGCTCTTTTCAGAAGCATTATTTGACTTGTCATATGCGATTACATAGTATTCGTAATTTTCATCGTAAGCCAGATTTTTATCTGTATATGTGTTCTTAGTAACCGTAGCTATCTTTTGACCGTTTCTGAATATTTCATATTTTTCAACACCCACATTATCGGTACAGTTCCATGAAAGCACAGCCTGGGTGTTTTTACTGCTCTCGATTTTAAGTACGGGAGTTGTAGGCGGTTCGGTGTCTACCGTCAGCTTTTCACTTGCCTCCGAATAATTATCCGTATCGTCAAACGCCTTTACATAGTATACATAAAGTCCGCTTGAAATCGAGTTATCTGTGAAGCTTGTGCCGTTCACTGTTCCGATAAGAATATCGTTTCTGTAAACATCATATCCTTCAACTTTTGAATTATCTGTGGAAGCCGTCCAGTTAAGAACAACAGAAGATGAAGTCTGTGACTTTACTTTCAGACCCGTTGGCTGAGTAGGTGCATTTTCGTCCGGAAAAGTTTTTACCTCGATGATATTCGACCAATCCGATTCATTATGCATTGCGTCATAAGCAATAACATAATATGTATACGATGTATTGGACTTCAACCTATCGTCAATAAATTTGATTTTGTTTGTACTGCCTACTCTTACACCGTTGCGGTAAACGTCATATCCCGTAACTGCGTTATTATCCGTACTTTCGCTCCATTTCAAACTGATAGATGTTACCGTCTGCAAATCAGATTTAAGATTCTTTGGAGCGGTAGGAGCCTGAGTATCCATAGCCGTTTCCACAAGCTCATTCCATACAGGCGTTCTGTTGAAAACATAGCCTGTATCCATAGGTTTGTTGACCTCAAGAACATTAAACTTTGAATTTGCACTTGAAAAATTTATTTTTTGCTGCTTTGTTCCGCTCAGCACAACTTTGTGATCACCTGTAGCATAGAAGTTATTTTCATTTCCCGAAATCTGAGTAAAATTGCCTTTAACTTCAAGTATTCCGTTTGTCAAGTATCCATTGTGAGAATGGTATGCAGCTGTTACAAAGTTTCTTCCGACTCTTACAAAGTCGTCTTCTTCTGTCATTTTCAGTTTTGCATACGAATAATTTCCATATGCAATAGTTCCGTCATTCTGTAGATAGGGATCCTGTATTCTAAGATCACGCCCTACATAAAGCTGTCCGTTATTTACGTTCATTATTGCATAGTAATATCCCAAAGCAAGATCATTTCCCACTTCAAGCTTATGACCGTTAAGATCAAACGTATTGTTTCTGATATACAATGAACCTCTGATCACCCAGTCACTATCAAGCACCTTGTCCTGATTGATATTCAGATCATATGACCATGTATTGTCAGCCAGAACTCCCGAACCGCTCAGATAAATATGCACGCTGCCTGTTACGACCGATTCCGTATCGTAAAGCTTTGTCTGTACCCATACATCTGTTGCAAAGGTTACTCCTTCTTCAGATGTGTTGGT
>NZ_JBCPGA010000057.1:0-10733 GCF_040914135.1 Ruminococcus sp. RTP21204st1_B2_RTP21204_210225
AATATCGTGAAATAAACAATCTGAAAAATAACTATTCTCGAAATTAACATTTTCAAACATAACAGATTCAAATTTGCGTCGGTATCAGGTTTCATATAATTGGGTTTAATGGGATTGTAGCCTGAATCAACAAGTAATCCGGACATTTCCTCAACATCTGAAAAACAATCGCTGTGCTATCTGATTTCTCCTAAGTGTTTGACAAATAGCTATTCCATTTATTCATATTACTGATTTTAGAATCTATTTTAGATAAAAAATTTGACTTTATAACTTTATCGACAGCAACATAAAAAGTTTCCGTCCTGTTGCCAATGTTATTATAATCCAGCATATATTTTTCTTGTGTATCGGTATTGAAATAGTAAATAAATTCATTACCATTTTGCTGATAAACCCATACCAAATATTCATTGGGATTTATATCATAGCAAAAATAATAACTTGGCAGATAATTGGTATAGTCCTCAAATCCAATGGCATATCTAATCAAATGCTCATTTTCATCGGATATAATCATAGTTTTATCAGGTTGCCAACCTTTATTGCTTTCAATAACTTTGATTGAAATTAAAACATTATTATCAGTTTCAATTTTTTCATTAAACAGTGTTTTTTCATTCTTACCCAAACCAACAATAATGCCTGAAATAATTACTGCAGAAATAATAATGCCGACAACTACCAATACTTTTTTCATACTAAACCTCAATTAGCTAAGTCAAAATAATAATCGCAAAATGCACTTGCAAAACCATATATCATATTTTCAGTTATTAAATTACAAGTAGATGAACTATACACGCAACCAGCAGAAAGAAAATCCATAGGAGGTCTAATATATGATGTAGCAAGTATTTTCAAATCAGATCGTTCATTTGAACCTGTAATATTATATATAAAATCAGAAAATCTTTGCTTGTTATTCATTTTTATTAAATAATTGTTAAGCAATTCATTTAAGTCCATATTGGGATTATCTTTATACTCATAGTATAAATTAACTGCATCTGCATCAACAATTACATCACTAATTCCGTAATGCGAATTCGAACGATTACCTAAATATGTACTCATTTCCTGATATGCGGCTTCTATACTCATATTATGCGCATAGTATTGATCTTTTCCATATAAAATATCTTGATCTATCACTTGTTGTAAGTCCCCTGCCCAACCAGCCATATCATTCATTGAACCATAATAAGTAGAATAAATGGATTTAATATCATTTTTTTCAAAATAAGCATTCATAGTTGCGGCAAGATGTTTTAAATCATACTTTTCGTTCGTCAATGGATCAAAGAGTTCTTCCACAGCATTATCATCTCCAAGGAAGTAATTATATACATCAATATTGTTATCTTTAACATATGCTATAAAATTCTCATTTATATTACCAGCTGTAATGTTCCACTTTGTGCCAATGTATTTAGTGCTGCGTAAAAATTCTAATACAAGTGTTATTTCATCGTCTTTATTTCGTAAATTATTATCTGAGCAGTAATTCTGAGCATATTCACATAGTATATCCAAATATGGAACAAACGAATATACTAATGGATTTAAATCACTTGAATCTACCGTCCTATCCCCATCTGTATCCGAATCAGACGGATCCGACCACATATGATGATAGTATTTGAACGTTGAAGGATTGCCCTGTTTTCCAGGTACTTCAACCTTCGTAAGTTCAACATCGACTTCTTCATTGTCATCAAGGCCGTCATCATCCGTGTCAGCTTTCATATAATCGGTATTAACAATTTTGCAATTTGAGCTTACAATAAGTCCGCTCATTTCTTCAATATCTGTAAAACCGTCACCATCAGTGTCTGTTTCTCCAACAAAGGTCTTAGGACCTATTTCATTGCAGCTTTGATTTATTTCAGCAGCGGTTTTAGCAGAGTATACCTTGCCGCCTGTCAGCTGTGCATAACCTATCAATGCAGCTGTATTAAAATCACCAATACAGAAAAAGTAAATAGGTATCTTGTTATTAATTGCAAGCTTAAGAAATCTACTGTCAACTGATACACTGCTGTCAGTAATAAAAATAATTTTAGAGTTATACCCCATAGCCTCATCATTGAGTATAACTGCTGCTAAACCAATTCCATAACTAGCATTAGCAGTTCTGCTGTAATAAATCGGATCCCATTTCAACGCACTTTTGACACTCGTAAAATCGGTGTTCATTCCACCAGCATTCTGGTAGGTCAAAAAGCTCATAATATCTGAATCCGACATTGAGTCTACAATATTACTAACTATAAGTTCATTTCGATTTGCGTTATTAACATTATATATATTTGAACTTTTTGATATTAATACAGTTGCATTTGGAATATGCTGGCCTTTTGATTCGTTTATTTTAGTGTAAATATCTTGCCATGCTCTATACCATTCTTTTCCGTCAACAATCATATACTTACTGAAGTGTGTAGTCTCCACACTTACAGTTGAATTCTCCTCGTCAAGAATGGTATCCAGCTCAACAAAATTGTCATTTTCTTCATCATACCACAAAAACAGCAGATTGTCAAACTCGGTATCTCCAAGTTTGGATTTATCCACCACATAAGTAAGCGTAGCCTTATCAAACTGCGAAGTCGTTTCAATCTCAAAAGGCTCTCCGACCAGCCCCACAACATCAGTGCAGAGAACATCTTTGTTCATGATGCTTTCAACGGTCGTGGTTTTTTGAAGATTTCCCGTACCCTCCATAGACATGCGGACTTCAGTAACGGCGCAATCCTCGTTCTCTACCTCGTGGATAAAGGTCTGCAAACGCTTTTCATTGCCGTCAAAAACACCGTTTCCGTCCGTGTCGGGATTCAGCGGATCGGTCTCAAAATATATTTCATCACCGTCATCAAGTCCGTCATCGTCGGTGTCGACCTTTAGAGGATCTGTTCCGTAGGTATAAATTTCTTCGCCGTCCTTTAATCCGTCACCGTCCGTATCATCATTGTAAAGCTCTGTACCCTGCTCGTATTCCTGAAGATTTGTTAAACCGTCTTCGTCAAAATCCTCATCACAGTCAAGTACGCCGTTATCATCGGTATCGGGTTTTGTTGGATCGGTTTCAAGCGTTAACGCTTCGTACCCGTCAGGAAGATTATCACCGTCCGTATCGGGATTATAAGGATCAGAGCCTATTTCCTTTTCAATAAGATTAGGCAGACCGTCATCGTCTGTATCGGCAAGATACTGCCAGTCATCAAATGTCCAACTAAGTTCTTCAGATTCTGTACCGACAAGATCTGCCCACGAGCTGCTGTAGTTAATATTCGCTCCGTATCCGTCGATAACAACATTCTGAGCAATGATAAGTCCGTTCATATTGAAGTTGTCGCAGTCTATGGTAACAGTTCCAAATGGAGCATAGATCAGTCCGTTTACCGAAGCCTGACTGTTTGAGATGTCAATATCACCGAATTTTGAATAGATAACCGTGTTGTTGCCGTTGAGATTTCCGCCGGAAAGATCAACGTCTGAAACTGCTCCTACAGCGTTATTCAGGCTGATATTGCCGTCCAGATTCAGTTTGCCCGTAACGTAGACAGAATTATTTATATTAATATTCATATCGGAATATGTATAATCTTCGTTGTATGTATCGCAGTTTTCGGTAAAATATTTGTCTGCAAGCTTGGTATGAATGAGAATCATATCGCAGCTTACATCAAATACATCTTCGGTTTCTTCTCCCTCTGTATTGTCTTCATCTGTAATATCGTCAATATCTGTAACAGTACCGTTGATATTGGGATACTGAGCGGTTGCCCCAAACACACCGTTTGTATATGCACTGCCGTTGAGTGTGAAATTGTCAGTGTTTATTGTGATGCCTGCGTCATTGTCTGCGGCAAAAACAGCATAGGGATACTTGGCGGTTTCCTCAGCCGCTGCCGGCATGACAGCTGCCACACTCGCTGTCATAGCTAAAGCCAGTGCTCCTGACAGCGTTCGCTTTAGCCGTGACTTTGTTTTTGGTTTGAACATATTTACTACCTCCATAATTATTTATTCTTGTTAGTTTACTAACTCCATAAAAATACTACAAAATCATGCTGTTCTCAACAAATTTCTTGTAAACACCCCCTTTTTCCTTGTAAAGGCACAAAAACGAGATCAGATTACTAAAATCCGACCTCGTTTTCACATTTCATAAAATGTTTTCATTGATACCAATATATACATCATAAATATTGTTTTTAATATCATGAACAATGAAGTACGGAGGGGTAGCGGGCAAAAAAGACTGGTCTTGAATATACTTCTTAAGCTCCTCCACTTTGTTTTGAATACTGTCGAAAGAACCGTAATGTCTTGTCCTTATAGCATTTACAAGTTTGAACTCCGGTTTATAGCGGTAATGCTTGCTGCTTGAAAATTGTTTATCTACAGGAATCAGAAACTCAAGAAAAGGGGATTTTTGAGTAATAACAATTTTCCCGTCACGGGATAGATCTAAAACGTCAAGACTATAATCGATTCTTTGGGCAAAGTCCTCTATTTCTCCGTAATCAAGCCGCATTTCAAAACATAAAACATTTTTATAATGTAGATACTGGTGTTCAACTATCGGCATAACCGCACCGCCTTACTTGAAGAATTTATAAAATGCAAGCCAAAAATTATAGAACATATTATTTGCCTCCTTTACAAATCGATGCCATTAAGATAACACCGATTTCTAAAACAGGCTACAAAATTCTTGTAAACACCCCTTTTTTTCTTGTAAAGCTCAAAATAGCTTGAAATTAATGTCAAAATATTGTATAATAAGAACAACAAAAAATATCAGAAAATAATAGGGAGAGGTTATTATGCATATAGCAGTTTGCGATGATGAGTCTTTTTTTCGAAAAACGTTGTCTGAAGAATTATACATATATGCAGATAAGCATGGTCTTAATTTTATTATATACGAATATTCCGACGGCATGGAACTCTTAGCTGCCGATATGTCCTTTGACTTGATTTTTATGGATCATCAAATGACAGATAAAAACGGACTCGATACCGTTTCGGTATTGAGGAAACGCAATGTTGATACTACCGTAATATTTGTGAGCAGCTATAAGGACGTTGTTTTTGACAGTATGAAAGTTAATGCTTTTCGCTTTCTCGTTAAACCGTTTGAAAAAGAGGATTTGTACGAAGCTTTGGATTCTGTTATAAAAAATCTAGCAAAAACTGCTTATATAGTAGTTAAGGATACTGTTAATCAAAAGAATATAACGATACCCGAAAACGAAATAATATATGCACAAGCCGACAATATCTATGCGGAAGTTGTCACAGCTCAAGGAATTTTTCTTTATTCAAACAAAATTTCTTCGTTGGTGAAAAAATTGAATGAAGAGTATTTCTACCGCTCAAATCGCTCGTATATCGTCAATTTCAATTACATAATCGGCTACAGTAAAAAGGAAATTGAATTTTCTAACGGTCAAAAAGCGCTTATTTCAAGCTCTAAATTCAAGGACTTTAAAAGCAAATATCTGAATTATCTTAAAAGAAAAAGTATAGGAGAATAGAAATGAATTTAGTACACACATTTGAATTTACAGTAATATCCATACTATATTTATTTACGATTATCCAAACCATGAGTCTTATTTATGGAACCAAAGAGTACAGGAGAAAATATGTGACTGTATTTCTTATGTATTTGATTTCCGGAATTATTTGCTCCTGGTATAGAAATCATGACAAACCTGTTATTTTCCTAACGGCAACAATATGTTATTATGCATTTCTACTAATTTGCATTTTGTCAATATTCAAATCAAAAAAATTATGGTCTGTATATATTTCGGTTATTGTACTGATTTTAGATTCTATTTTCCAATCAATTGGATGCATACTGATTGATTTATTTGTACAAGATTTTGACAGAGCAACGGTTTTAAATTTTTCATCTATGATTTTTAATATTGTTGTATTAATCCTACTCAGATTTCTTCAAAAAAATCATCAAAATCAAATCAGGAACAGCATAAGATTACTGCCAAAACGATTATATATATTGATATTAATTGTCCTGGTTTTTATCGGAGAGCTTTGTGGAAACATGGCTGTTGAATCTAGCGAGTTGTTCTTTGATAATAAAATAAACAGTTTCTTGACAGTGCTGACCATTATGGCTTTTTTGACAATTATTATTTCATTTGTATTCAGCAGTATTTCACGGCAATACTACGAAAGCATATTAGGAATAATGGAAAAACAGATGGTAGGTCAAGTTGAGCATTACCAAAAGATCAATAAGCTTACAGACGATTTGAGAGAATTTCGTCATGATTATAAAAATCATATGATATGTTTGCAGGCAACGCTTGAGAAAAGACAGCTTGATGAAGCACTTGACTATGTAAAAAGTATAACCAAGCAGAAGATAATTGATGCAAATAAGTTTTCAAGCGGAAATCAGATCGCTGATTCGATACTTTCGGAGAAAAGCGAATCAGCCGCAAATATCGGCACTCAGATTCAATTCAGCGGTTTTATTTCCGATGAGATTCCTGCAGTCGATCTATGTACAATGCTTTCCAACGCTTTGGATAATGCTATCGAGGCTTGTGAAAAACTCAGCTTAACCGATTCGGCTGTTATAACGGTGAAATGTGCTGTTGTACAGAATGTTCAGGTGATTAAATTATCAAATCCAAATCCAGACAACAAAAATTCCACAGAAACCTCTAAGCTCGACAAAGATAATCACGGCTTTGGGTTATACAACATTCGCAGGACTGTCGAAAAGCTTGGCGGAGAGATGAGAATACCAAAGCAGTTCCCGGAGTTTGTTCTGGAATTGGAGTTTCCAATCAAATGATAAAAGCTGTTGTATGGTTATGGTGACATACAACAGCTTTGTAATAGCTCCTATTCGGTTCATTTTTATTTTTCTTCGTTAATGGTATAACGCAAGTGCATACTCGGCAAGATATTTGTATTGTCCGTTTTTGAATGTTGCATAGATTTGCGAGGTCAGCTTATCGGGACGGCATTTTAAATACCCCAGTTCGCTTACTTCTTTCAGATATTCTTCCTTCCGCTTGTGAGGAACAGCAGGTAAAGCTTTGACCCCGTTCTTTGCTTTCAGCACCTCGTTCCAGTCCTTAAACTTCGGTGCAAGCCGTTTCACATCGGTATATCCATTCTCTGAAAGAATATCTTTTAAGCGGTCAACGGCCTCGATCCCTCCTTCGTCATTATCAACGCAGAGAATTACTTCCGATAAGTTAGAATGATTCTTTAATGCCGCAAGCACAGCATTTTCATACACTCCGTTCATTGCAATGCAGCTGTGCTTTTGCCAGTCTTTCGGATACAGCGTCAGAAAGATCAGCATATCAATAGGAGCTTCAAAGACATAAAGTCGTTCATTCTCTCCGAAATGTGCAAAGCTGTAACGTGTATCAGAACCGCCGCAAGTGATATGAAACGTACCTCCAACGCTGTTTGTTGACCGCTTATGTGCCTGTTTAGGCTCGCCGTCTTCTTTAAGCCCGACAAATACGGCATTGTGATGTTCTTTATCCTCGTAAAGTGTGTGTTGCTTTGCAAAATGAGTTATGACTTCGGGAGCGATAAACCTCTGTTTTATGAGGTAAGCATACACTCTGTGCATATTTGTGTTTGCTTGGGGCAGTCTGAACTCTTTCTTTTCTTCCTTTGCGATAGCTTTCGGCGGACTGTGGGACAGCGGAGTTACCCTCTGTCCCAACAGTTCCTGTACCGCAGTCTGAAAGTCCATACCATAAAACTCCTGCATAAACTTTATTGCTCCGCCGCCTGTCTGATTTTTATGGTCGAACCATTTTGACCCACGGATGGTTATACTGTCGTGCTTGCCTGAGCTGTCGTAATATATGAGCTTATGCTCTACGCCGGCACGTTCTAATTTTTCACCTCGCATTCGCAAAAACTCTTCAAGGTTCACGCTGTTGGCAAGGACTTTTTGCTCGTCTGTGAATGGTATATATGGCACTTTATCACCGCTTTCAATACTTCACATTCTCCGCAAACTTAGCCATCAGCTGTGAAAAACTCTGCCTTTCCATCATATCTGAACTGAGAAATGCACCCGACACAACGGTAAGCTTGTTCTCCGAAAGCACAGCGTAGGTTTCCGTGTATCCGAACTGCGTCGCCATACCATCGGATTTCTGAACAGAGCCGTACTGCTGATACTTACCCTTTGAAACAACACTGCTTGTCATTCGGTAACTCGAAACAAAGTCATCTTCGGTGATACCGCTCATCTGTGCGGAGGTCTGTCCGAAGTAATAATCTCCGAAGTTTTCAAGGATATATTCCATATCGTGATCAAGATCACTCTGACTTAGATCAATACACAGAACATCTATCATACCGCCGCCGTTTGAGCCTTTCAAAGTAATTTTATTCACACCGTTTGAGTTATCAATTTCGTTCTCAAAGGAACTGCCTTTCATTGCTTCTGTTACCAATGCGCTTGTATCTGCAAAGCATATATTTGAATCGAAAAATTCGGCAATAAAGGTGTCCGTCTTTATCTTTTCATCCTCTAAACTGCTTTCAGCCTCCGAAGAGGCAGCCGAGTCGTGTATGGACTCGGCTGTGGTAGTAGCTGTTGTTTTCGTAACAGCATTTTGAATCGGCGGACTGATCGTTCCGCAAGCTGTCATTGTCAGCATAATCGTCGCTAAAATTGCAGTCATTACTTTTGCTTTCATATTCATTTTCCCCCTATCAGATTATGCTCCAGATGTACAGCGGACAGGTCAGAGAAAAGATCAAACAGCCGAAAATGATAGCGATCGGCGTCCATTCAAGCTGACCGTGTTTGCGATAATCGAGGTATGCGAGTGTTATCTTCACAAACAGCAGAACCGCAAGTATCACGTCTATTACGGGAAACACCACATTGTTTACGACTGAAACGACCTGCGATTTCGCCGCACCCCAGGTGCTTGTCACCGCCCCTGCAACATCGCCTGAAGCATAAGCGGTTAGCGACATCATAGCTGCAAAGCACACCGAACTTGCTGCTGCGATCAATTTCTTTTTAGATCTCATTTCACATCATCCTTTCTCTGTTCCTTATCGTTCTTTTTGTATATGACCATACCGAAAACCATAATAACCGCTGTGGCTACGAGATAAAGCTCAGCACTATTGTCTGCGGATACACCTGTATGAGGAATATCTATTATGACCGTAGGAGGGGTTTCAAGATCAGGCGTATGCTCATCATACATAACGACCTCGGTCACAGAACCGTCCTCGTTGACAGTAAACCTGATCTCGTTTGCGATCTCGTAACCGTCGGGAGCAATTGTTTCACGGAGCGTGTACTCCTTGCCTGCGATCAGCTTTCCTTCGATGAAGTGAGCCTCGTCCGTGGATACCCATTCCTCAACAACATTTCCGTCCTCGTCAATGATCTGGAGCGTTGCGCCGGGCAGTTCCTCACCTGTGGTAATATCCTGCTTGGAAATCTGTACCTTAGTCGTATCATCCACCATAGTGATAAGCGGATCGCCGTTATCCGAAACGGCTTTTGAATCAACGTTTTCTACCGTAACATTGCCGTAAACATCAACGTTGAACTTAATGTCTGTCGCAATAATATAACCGTCGGGAGCGGCAATTTCTTTAAGCATATATTCACCTGCACCAAGCTTTGAAACAATGTGGTTTGTGCCGTCGGAAGTCCACTTATCAACTGTCTCACCGTCAGCATTTTCAAGCACCATTTCAGCACCCACAAGTTCGTTTCCGTACACATCACGCTTTGATATCTCAACAGTAACAGGCTTGTTTTCCGCAGTTATCTCAATAACCTCTCCGTCCTCTGCAATGCTGACAGCATATTCCTTACCGCTAAGAATATATCCCCTTGGACTTTCTATCTCACGGACGATATACTTTCCAAATGGAACGTCATCAAATTCAAAAAAGCCATTCTCATCTGAAACGGCAGTCATTATTGCAGTATCTCTGCTGAACTTCACACAGTCGGCAGTAAACAGCCCGAACACCGCATTTTCAAGAGGTTCGCTCTTGTCATCTACCTTGTGACCCTCTATCCTGCCACGCTTGAGAAGATTTACGAATTGTCCGCAGTCAATATCCACAGTCCGGATGTCCTGTCCCATATATTCGAAGTTTACAAGATATTTTTCTCCGTTAAGAATATAGTGTTCATCAGTAGAAATTTCTTTGACATAATACCTTCCGAAAGGTATCTGTACATCAAATTTTGCAGTCATATTCTCAGCAAGTGAAACCTCTGAAAGCAGTCCGTCCGCAGGAATAGCAGAACCGTCAGCGGCAGTAATATCTTCTGCGGCGAATAGCCCGAAACGAATGCTTGTATAGCAGTCCTTGCCGTAGATCCCGAACAGTTCATCACTTTCCATAACCTTAGAAAGCGATATCCTCACGCTCTGATACTCATTTTCAAAAGCTGTATTCACAGTATCTCTCACCTCAAATTCCTGCCCTGCATATGTCAGCTCAACATCTTTAGGCTCATTGTTCAGCACATAACCTTCGGGAGCTTTTATCTCTCTGATCTCATACTTGCCAAGATAAAGCGGCTCAGTTTCGGCATAGCCGTTTTTGTCTGTCGTGATCTCTGAAACAACATCTCTGGCATAAGCTCTTGTTGTACCGTCGAGCGTAACAATATCCTCTACAGCGATCACCTGAAATACTGCGCCGGAAAGATT
>NZ_JBCPGA010000058.1:0-10595 GCF_040914135.1 Ruminococcus sp. RTP21204st1_B2_RTP21204_210225
TCAGCTATCTCATTTGCCGCTTGATTCAGAATTATTGGCTCGTCCTTTTCGTTAAACAAGCCGTGCGAACCTCTCTTTTCAACGCCCGGACGCATAGCCATATACCCGACAAAATTCTGTCGGTTGCCAATGACGTCGGCGTTGCGCTCAATTATCGTATTGATTAGTTCCGAAGCGTTTTCTACAGTAGGGTTCGCAGTGTAGTCCTCATACTCAAGGTATCTTTGAGCTTCGGGAAAATCTGAAAGCAGACCACGAAGCAGTTCTTGCTGATTTTTTGTAGCGTTATTATTTCTGTCAATAGTATTTTGATCACGAACTTCAACTGTTTCACGGGTTGCGATATATTTTGTATAATTTCTGCGCTTGTTTTTACTTTTCTGTGTACCGCTTTTCAGGTAGCGGCTTGTGACGATTATTTGAGATAAAGCCAAACTATATCACCTCGTATTAAAAATTTCAAAAAAATCGCCGCACAGATTTAACTCTGTACGGCGATTGCCATTTAAATATTATATGATTCACTGTTTAGGAACATATTATTTGGTTACATACAATTCCGGAGCGATTTTAACTATTTTCATTTTTCCCGAATTATATACTGATTCTTGAAATACAAAATATCCCCCTGACAGTATATAATTAAAACCACACATATAATCTATTTCATTTTTCAAAAAAGCTATATTATCTGATGTAATTTCAAAACCGGAATTCTCATTTTTCAATACATCATCTTTAAAATCGGCAACGGTATTAAAGTTTTCATCGATAATATGAACTTCACCAAAGCCATCTGATTCTACAACTGCCGCATATCCATATAAAAACGAACCCAATTTACAACTTTCAAATTTAGTGACATTTCCATTCTTATCAGCATATCCATAAGTTTTTTCACCGTTATCGTTATTGTTAATATACACAAGATAATCACCCGTGAAAACGCCACAAATTGAGTCGTTATCTATATTACCATTATAACCTTGATATTTTGTGTTGTTTGTCTTTTCCCCATTAATATCAATATAAAATGTCTCACCATTTTCTGATACCTCGGCTGTTCCGTTACAAAAATAGTATGCATTATCGAACCTGGGTTCAATGACTATATTGCCGTCTAAGTCAACATAACCCATATTACCGTTTTCATCACGATAAGGCGAAAGCGCATCAGTATATCCTAAAATATTGCCTTCAGAAATTTGGTTGCCCCAGAAATCCAAAGTCTTTGTGTGATCATTATTAAAAAAACGAATATCTTTAACATATGCAGGATAATCATTTTCATCATTGATGATTATATAGCCGTTTCCCGCAACATTTTTCTCATTTTCAAGCAACTTATTGTCCAGTTCGGAATCAATTACAGAAATTGTTTCATTAGACGAAACATCATTTGAACTTGAAGCCTTTTCAGTTGATCCGTCCGATGTGCCACAAGCGGTTGCAGCTAAAAAAGCCACAACCGTACAGCATAATACGCATATTATCTTAGTTTTCATTGTGATTTCTCTTCATACAACTCCGGAGCAATTTTTATAACTTTATATTTTTGGGTCAAATCCGTTTCAAAATCATTTGAACCGATAAAATAGCCTCCATCATATACATGAGTATCAGAATAAGTGCTTGACCAAAGCTCTGAATAAAATGTTGAACTTTCACCGCTTACAAAATACTCTGCATTGCCAATTATCTCAAAATTACTATTTATTACTGTGCTTCCGTTTAAAAATGCATATCCGTTACTGAAATTTGTACATGAAGAATATCCATCAAAGTGTGCGAGTTCAGCGTTATTCTTATCATAATATGCAGCAAAATTTTCTGATTGAGAGAATGCACCTATTTTATCCTCGCTATAAGATATATATGTTACTCCGTCAATAATTCCGCCTAATATATTTCCATACGGTCCTGTACCATTATCTGGCTGTGTAAATTCACCCCAAAAATTACAGTCAGTCTTTTCTTCCTTTGAATTTATTGAATAAATTCCAGTATCATCCATAACCTGTGCTGTTCCGTTTGTGAAATAAGATGCATCGTCATACTTTTTATCGGATATAGGTTCAAAGTTCTTATTTATTAGATAATATTCTCCCGATTTATCATCACATACAAATGCTACATTATCATAAAAACCCAAAGCAACTGCATATTTTGCGTCTTTCAAAATTTTTCCGTCCACGTCGCAATATCCCCACAGGCCACTTGAAACATCCTGATATGGTATGTATATATCATATATATAGTCGGGATAATCTGCACTGTCCTCTATAAATATCACTCCGTTTCCCGCAACATTTTTCTTATTTTCCAGCAACTCATTGTCCAGTTCGGAATCAATTACAGATATTGTTTCATTAGACGAAACATCATTTGAACTTGAAGCCTTTTCAGTTGAACCGTCCGATGTGCCGCAAGCAGTCGCAGCTGAAAAAGCCACGACCGTACAGCATAATACGCATATTATCTTAGTTTTCATTGTGATACCTCTTCATACAATTCTGGGGCGATTTTTATGACAAATATTTCATCTGCATAATAGATATATGTATAGCCACCAGGGTATACTACGCTACTTTTGGGTCTAAATAAGCCAATATCAAGTGTTTCGGTTACACAATTAAAATCTGTATCATAGAAATTAACATCACCCATGAACCCAACGCCAAAATATCCATTAGATCTGCAAGTGATCATATTACTATCACTAAACGTCTTTACAATATTGCAGTTAGCGTCAAGCATCCCTACGCCACTTTTGGTTTCAAATGGGAGATAACCCTCACTAAACGGCAGATATTTTTTAGTTTTATTATCATTACCGTTTTCGTTATTCGCAAAATTGTTCCTTAAATTCAATTTGTTTATATCGTTTACTCCACTGTAGAATTTTTGGTAAAATTCCTCCAATGAAAGTTCATTGCCGCTATAATCATAAAAACGTTCAACACCATCATTTCCATCATAAAGATTGATAATACCGCCCTCGGTTATTATTTGTGTATAATCACCTATTGGAATAATATTATTTCCTTTACTGTCTATAACAGTAGACTCGCCATTTTCATAATAGACTATTGCTGCTTGATTATTATCAAAATCATATGCAGTATCAAATTGCGGTTCAATTACTACATCGCCTTTAATTGTTTTGTATCCCCATAAATATTCATCATCATGAAATGGTACTAGCAATTCATTTATAAAATCTGGAATATCATTTTTATCATTAACGGCAACAAAACCATTACCAGCTCTATTAAGACTGTTTTTCAGCAGTTCTTCCGTTGATTTATACTCATATTTAACTGTTTCATCAGATTCACTTTTTGAAGTCGAATCGCTTATCGAAACATCATTTGAACTTAACGTGGTTTCAGATGATTTACTAGCATTTCCGCAGGCAGTGAACATAATAACTATACAGATTGAGATTATAAATTTATCGATTCTCATGAAAAGCCTCCTATTTTTGATAATATCTATACTCTGGATTTATAACAATATTTCTAAGCATATTATATGTATAAAAATGATAGACACTGTTTTGATTACCGAATCTCGGGCTCATAGTATATCCATTATTTTTTATAGAAAAACAGCCATTTTCAACATTAGAACTAGAACCAAAGTTAGATAGTTTATTTGAAATATAATCGTTGACATTATTTACTACCTTAAGATTGTCTACAAAAGTTATTGCAAATTGTGAAGTCATTTGTGATTCAAAAACCATTGTGCTGCCTTTTGCATGATAAATAATACTTATTTCTTTGTTTCCAGGTAGTTCTGTTGCACATTGAAGTAAATTTACTATTCTTGTGGCTAAGAATTTGCCTATTTCGATAGATAGTTTTACAGCAAAATGTCCTGCTTTTAACTCTGGGCATAAACTCTCAATTAATGAAGCTGCACAAGAAACAAAATCCTTTTGAAACTGCGATGCTACTGTTTCATTATCATAATCATCTCTAAGATCATGTAGGTATGTTTTTTGTATTAAATTCTTTGTTTTAACTGCTAGCTCTTTGTAAAATTCATCATTAAATACATTTTTTATCATGCCATCGATATCATAGCCCAATGTAGTTATATACACATCATAGTCTTTAATATATTTTTCAAAAGCTGTTTTAAAAATAGGAATTAAATCTTCGCCGACTTGTTCCCAATCAACAGTGCAATTTTCAACAGAACTTACAAAAACATCTCCAAAATTGTTGTCAGAAATTTCTATAGACAAATTATAGTCAGTTAATTTATAAGATGAATATCCAATAGTACAAAGCTGGGGATTCAGATAGTTACCATACACATCTGAAGCGCTATATTCTGTACATGCTTTATTGAGCAATAATTGATTATTGTGACTTCCGTTTGAAACAGCGTGATTACAGTTATTAATGGACGAGAGATATTCTTCACGTATAGCCGTTATAGCACACTCGAACATTTGCTTTTCAGATTTGTCGTTAGAGTGTTCTTTCATGGCATTTAAAGAATATACCATAAATTTATCATTTTCGTCTAAAATATAATTATCCTCGAACTCAGGGGATTCAATCTCATATTCACAATATTCACATTTATACTTTTGCGAACCTGAATGATAGGATAACATATGATGCACAACTTGATCAGTGTCTAAATTTGAATCACTGGCAAGTATATTTCCCGCTTCAGTTAATGGCTCACAAACTTCTTCAACATATTTATCAACTATCTCTTTTTTATTTTCATTTAACTTTTCTTGGAAAGATGGAATATCCCATATAACACCATCTTTAAGGACTGCTTCATATCTATTTTCTGAAATCTGTTTATACTCTCTTACAAGCTGACCATCATTTAAATATTTATAGAAAGTATTCGGATCATCTGATTTAAAGCCCAAGAATAAATCTATATCAGATGGTTTATTGGCTGCTGAAAGAGAAACTCCATTAAACCAATAAAGATTTTCTTCAACAACGTCAGGCAATGTATCTCCGTCTGTATCCTTAGTTCCAATATCCTCCTGAACTTCCTCAAAGTTGTCCTTTAAGTCTTCCGCTTTATCTGCGTGATAATATTTACCGCCTGTGGCAGTAGCAATATTATTTAAAAGAACGCTGTCAATGTCATAGCCTAAACCGATTGTATAAACTGTAATTTCATTATTACTTGCAATTGTAGTATACTTACTGTCATAATCACCTACTCCGTCAGTGAGCATAATAATTATTTTCTTAGCGTCCGAAGCCGAATTAAGAAGATTGTCCAATGCCATTGACATTCCTGCTGAAAGAGATGTACCGCCATTATCATCAATTTTATTAATAGCATTATACAGTAATTTTTTATTGTTTGTCAACCCCTGATATGTGTATGCATAATGGTCAAAATCAATAATTGCAGCTTTATCTTCATCTCTAAGGCTATCAACAAACTCTTTAGCGGCATCCTTCCTAATGCCTGACAGATCGTTCCAGCCCATACTTCCTGATGAATCTATCACAAGTGCAATTTCCATACCGACCTTGTTGCCAGCTTCGTCAGTAGAGTTATCAATAAAGTCATTGTCCCAAATCTTCTCAAATTCCGTTTTATTTAGTAGAATGTATCTTGAAAAATGCGTTGTTTTAGCTGTTACGGTGCAATTTTCAAGATCAACGACCTGTTCTTCCAGAAGCACCATTTTCTGATTGACAACATCGCAATAATACACAGCAGGCTCGAAATTTTCAATATCAAGCAAACTTTCATCAAATGTATATTTCATAGTTGCTTCTTCAAACTCACAGTCAACATAGAAATCAAAACCGTTTCCGATAAATCCCGGCATCTGAGCAGGAAGAAAAATGTCATCGTCAGGTACTTCGTCAATGCTTAAGCTGCCAATGCTTTTTCCCGGGATATCCATTGTTAATTCAACCGAAACCTTTGAATCACTTTCTTTTGATTTCTTAGTAACAGTATATGTATCATCACCGTCAAGAATTCCGTCATAATTTGAATCCGGATTTAACGGATCACAAGAATATTCCGGTTCTTTTCCGTCAATAAGACCATCGTCATCTGTATCCTTTTTCAGCGGATCAGTTCCGTACACATTAACTTCATCTCCATCGGAAAGTCCGTCAAAATCAGTGTCATTGTTGAAAGGGTCGGTAGTTAAATCAAGCTCCTGTCTGAATGATAAACCGTCTTCATCAATATCCTCATCTGCATCGCAAATTCCATTGTCATCAGAATCATATTTCAACGGATCAGTCTGAGTATAATACAGTTCTTCATAATCGGTTAAACCGTCATCGTCAGTATTTGCATTATTTTTGTCTGTACCAAGATAATCTTCCAAAGGATCACATAAACCATCGCCGTCGGAATCTTCCATATATACCTCGTACTCGCCGTTCTCATTTGCAGTCAATGATACTGTGTTAGAAATCATCTTATTTCCAGATAACAATTCCTGTTCCACATAAAAGTCTATGGTCTGATAACCGGATTCAGCAATATAATCGTAGGTACATTCATCAGTATCGGCAATCGCTATGTAATCTCCGCCGTCATAAGATGCCCAAATTGTAAAATTATTGCCATACTGATTTGTATCCCATGATAACGTCATTTTTGATTCATCGAGATAATAATCAGCAACGGTAATTATACGGGCGTCATTTATAATATTAGTTAAGAAATCAATATTATAGGAATTGAACGGTGATGCCGATAACGTTACATCATTTCCGTTCACTTCAATTTCGTCCGCAATTATCAATCCCTCAAAATCAATATTTCCTGCACTGATAAGTACCTTTCCGTTAGGAGCATAAATGAGTCCGTTCAAGTCAACTGTATTTGCCTGAATACTGATATCTCCATTTGAAGAATATATATATGATTCTGCATTTGCTACAGTTGTTAAATCTGTTGAATTAAATGAGATACTGTTTTTAGCTCCGATAATGTCTTTGGTTGAAATCGTTCTTCCGTAGGCTGCAATTCCTTCGTTTGAATAGGTAGCTCCCATATCAAGCGTTTCCTGCCAATTGAAAGTTACGCCGTCTTTGTACGAATCTGTATCAAAGAAGTTGAAAATATAATTCAGACCATCTCCAATATCAGGGAATGCCGTTGATTCATCTTTCTGAATTTCTTTATTGTAAGAAAGATTACCGCAGTAATTGTTGATATTTCCCATATAGCAACAATTGCCTGCTACAGAAACAGTATTTCCGTAGAAATTCAGATCTGAATTACTGTCGATATCGCCGTTAATATTAACAGTTGTTCCACTTACTTTAAACGTATTGGATAAAAAACTGTAATTTACGGTTTTAATTTCATCATCCGCTAATACAGACAAGCTTGGAATCAAGGTAGCAGTCATGACTGCTGCCATAATGCCTGAAAGTCCACGCTTAAAATGCTGCTTAGTATGTTGTCTTAGCATTCTTCTACCTCCATAATTTTAATTCTTGTTAGACTACTGACTCATGCATTTTAACACAAAAATAGAGTTTTCGCCACAAAAGACTAGTAAAACCCCTGTTTTTTTTAGTGAACGAACAAAATCGAGGCAAAATTATCATTCAGCCTCGATTTTACTTTACAAAATATTTTCACTTATTCCGATAAAAACATCATAAATTTCATTTTTACAATCCTGAATCATGTAGTACGGTTGTGTTACCGGAGTCAACGAATGTTCTTCAATATACGCTTTTAAATCATCGACCTTATTTTTTATTGTAGAAAATGAACCGTAATGCCTTACTCTTACCGCATTGACTAATTTAAACTCCGATTTGAATTCGTAATGCTGATTGCTTGTAAATTTTTTATTTACAGGAATTACAAATTCCATGAAATTGTCCTTTTTCGTAAAAACTATTTTGCCGTTTAGCTTTAGATCAAGAACGCATATATTATTCTTAACTCCGACAACAAAGAAAGATATATCATCATCGTCAATTTGAGTAATATATGACAACACGTTCCTATAATGCAAAAATTGATGCTCAATCACCTGCATCTTTGCACCGCCTTATTTAAATAATTTGTTTATTAAATACCAAAAATCATAAAACATAGCTAACCCCCCTTTGCAATGTGTTGTCATAAAAATAACATCACAATTGCAAAAAATCTATAAAAAACTAGTAAAGCCCCCCTTTTTTTTAGTGAATGTCGAAATAGCTTGAAAATTTTACTGAAATAATGTATAATATAATTATGATGTATATGGGAGGAGAGACAATGCATATTGCAATTTGCGATGACGAGGAGTTTTTCAGAAAATCGCTGATTGAGCAACTGAATAAATATTCAATAGAAAAAGGTCTCGATTTTTTATATTATGAATATAAAGACGGGGTTGATCTGTTAGCGTCTAAAATAGATTTTGATATAATTTTCATGGATTTTCAAATGAAGGATAAAAACGGGATAGATACCGTTTCGGCTTTGAGACAGCGTAATAATAATACTCATGTGATATTTGCCAGCAGTTACAAGGATGTTGTTTTTGACAGTCTTAAAGTAAAAACTTTCCGATTTCTGATAAAACCTATAGAAAAGGAAAAACTGTACGAAGCGTTAAATTCTCTTATCAGAGAAAAAAGCAACCGCTTTACTGTATTGGTTCGTAATACAGAACAGTCAGCTAATTACCGTATACTTGAACGGAATATTATTTTTGCACAGGCTGAAAATGTATCCACATTGATTTATGCATCTGATAAATGCTATAAATATGCGGACACTCTTTCAGCTTTTCAAAAAGAATTATCCAGTGATTTTTTCTTCAGATCACATCGCTCTTTTTTAGTGAATATGAAGTATATAACCAATTATTCCAAAAATGAGATCATTTTTTCCACAGGTGAAAAAGCGTTACTGTCTAAAATAAAATATAAAGAATTTCAGAAAACATATTTTGATTTCATGAAAAGGGAAAGTATAGGTTTATTATGATTCTTACATCAATATACACAACTATTTTTGTTTTAGTGAGTTTTTTTAACCTGATAAATATTAACAATATTTTGAAACTAATATCAGACGATTTCGTATATCAAAAAGCAGGCTTTATAGCTGTGGGCTTGCAATTAATATTCAGCGGTATAAACGGCTACTGTAGATTTACAGATAAATACCTTCCGCTTGCTCTGATAAGTTCACTATTAAGTTACTCATTAATATTTGCCTGTGCGTTAATATTTCATAAGAAGAAAAAAAGAGCAATATATGTTTCCGCCATGTTTTTAATAATTGACTCGATTATGCAGTCTTTAAGTTGTATCATACTTGAGTTGTTTTCAATAAATTATAATCAGACGTATCTCACAAAAGGAGTATCTGTTATTTTTAATATCATATCTCTTTTACTGGTTACAAAGCTTCAGCGAAAGAGAAAAAATATGATCAGATCGGGATTGAAAATAATACCTGATCATTTATATGTACTGATATTAGTGGCATTATTATTGTCCGGGGAAATGTTTGGTTGTATTCCAATCGATTTTGAAAGGGTTAAAATCCGTAATAATATTATCAATTTTTCTGCTGTTTTAATTGTTCCGATATTTATGGTGCTTATTATTTATCTGCTTTTTAACTGCATATCCAAGCAGTATTTCGAAAACATATCATTACTGATGGAAAAGCAGGTTGAGCAGCAAGTTGAACATTATAAAAAGATCAATAAGTTGACAGACGATCTGAGAGAATTTCGTCACGACTATAAAAATCACATGATATGTTTGCAATCGCTTTTGAACAACAAACAATATGATGAGGCACTTAGTTACGTTAAAAGTATAACCAATCAAGAAATCTTGGATTCAAATAAGTTTTTCAGCGGAAATCAAATTGCAGACGCAATACTTACAGACAAAAATGAATTAGCACAAAAAAATAACTGTAAGATTATATTTGACGGTTCTGTTTCAGATGAAATATCTGTTTCCAACCTTTGTACCATTTTATCTAACGCATTAGATAATTCAATTGAAGCCTGTTCTAAAATTGATTCAGACGAGACACAAATTATTGATGTTAAATGTGTTGCTTCGGAACTTATTCAGATTATTCGTATATCAAATCCCAATCTTGATAATAACGCTGTAACTGAAACATCAAAAGCTGACAGAAAGAATCACGGATTTGGACTAAGTAATATTAGAAGAACTGTTGAGAGAATGGACGGACAAATGATAATATCGAGTCAATATCCGACCTTTGTGTTGGAAATTGAATTTAAAGTGAAATAGAAATAAAGCCATTGATAAACGTTGCTTTTTTCAATGGCTTTATATTATTTATATATTATAGCGGTTGGTAATATATTTTTAATCAGGCCTCTGATACCTTACCGCCTTTTCAAAATTAATGATACCGTTAATTCTCTTGACCTCATCTGTACACATAGCACGGAGTTTTATCATTGTATCATCATCAATGTCATGCACGGCCGCAAGCATATGTGATACTGCACCGAGTTCAACAGCAACTTTAAACAAGGGGCTGTAAAAAAAGTCCCCAAGAAAAAAGGCTGCGATCTTGCCAAAAAGCAAGACAGCAGTCTTTTTTTGTGG
>NZ_JBCPGA010000059.1:0-10584 GCF_040914135.1 Ruminococcus sp. RTP21204st1_B2_RTP21204_210225
ACAAAAAAAGACTGCTGTCTTGCTTTTTGGCAAGATCGCAGCCTTTTTTCTTGGGGACTTTTTTTACAGCCCCTTTTGTTATACATGAACACACATTGTTTACTTTTGCCCATTTGTACACTTGTGTACACTCATACTCATTATCTATTCACTCAAATTAACATTTACGTTAATCCAATCCTTGCCGTCACGTTCCATAGTGACAGTATAGTATAATCTGCCCTTAACACCAAAACTATTTTCAGCGTCCACATAAGATGATACAGTGTAGCTATCATCATGATGTGTAATAAAGTTTTTATCATACATTGGATAATCTGCCGTGGCAGGGGCTTTTAACTGTTTATTTACATAGAATTTAGCTGCTGTGTAAGCTTCTTGGCTGTAGTCTTTGTTATCATCTAAACAAATTGTAATTATTTTGACAATAAAGATTATTATTCCAAGTGCTGTTAATATAAGAACAAAGACAATTTTAAGTGGGAGATGCCCTTGTTCTTGCTGTATTGTAATATTGTTTTCTTCCATTGTTTATCCTCCTTTTATTTCAAAACTATAAAATATGATTGTTAGGTCTTTAAATCAATCATTGATGATAATGGGGAAAGAAATATCAGCATATTAGGAAAGACTATTGCTGATTGGAAAAAGGGCAGTTCCGAAAAAATAACTCTAATTCCCGCTAATGAAGTGGCGAATATTCGTCAGTTTAATAACCTTTTAGCACAGGGTAAATCGGTAGCCGAAGCCGAGTCAATAGCTTTAAAGGGTTGTTCTGAAACAACTCTCAATGTTGCTAGAAGTGCTAATGGTGCAGCGGTATCAGAAGAAATACTGTCTGCTTCCTTAAAGGGTGTTGCAACTTCTTCTAAGCTTGCTGCCGCTGGCATGAAAGTATTATCAACAATTGGTAATATGGCTTTTGGACTAGGATTGTCTTTCTTGCTTGATGGTATTATAACACTTTTTGATAATATTGTCAATGGTGCAGATAATGCAAAAGAAAGTTTAGCTCAGTTCACAAGTAGTTTCTCTGACTCTATTGACAAATTAGATGAAGAAAACAAGTCAGTAAACGAATTAGTAAATCGTTATGTAACTTTGGTTGCGACAACAGATGACTTGTCAACTGTTAAGGACGATTTGAATACTATTCAGGACAACTTAATTGACAAGTACGGTAATGAAGCTAAGAGCCTTGACTTGCTTAATGGCAAAATGTCTGAAAATATTAAGAAAATCAAAGAGTGGAAAAAAGAAAAGGCTGAGAGTGAACTTTATCAAGAGTCGGATATTACTGATCCTGATGATAGTGATAGAAAGCTGAGTGTTAAAGAAGCCTATGATTTAGCACAAAAGAAATTAAAAGAGGGAAGCTCTTTTAACAAGGGTCTTTTTACTACTGATTACGGTGGCAAAGGGCAAGCCTATGTATCAGACGGTCTATTTAGTGGCTATAATTCTAATGCTGACATCAACAAGGTCGGCTCTCGTGGTTATGGTGATTGGTACAGTTACAAGAATGACATTGAACCAATTCTCAAAAAGTATAATAACGTTGGTATAAGCACTAATGCTTATAGTAATTTACTTTTCGCAGGTACAATGCAAGAACGTATTGATACCATGCAAAAGGTTTATGATGAATTATCCGAGAAATGGGCAAACATTTCAAAAGACGATAATCGTAACAAGTGGTTGGCTGATTTGCAAAAAGAAATTGCTACCACAACAGAGGAATATGATAAACTTTCTAATGCCGTTGATAAATACAACGAAATTCAGAAAACACTTGAAAACTATATATCCGCTTGACAAAAACTCTATCTCGCCCCTGCTTTGCAGTGCAGGATTTTTCTGCCTGAAGCTTATAAGCCCTTTGACTTCGCTTCTAAGTGATGTGCTGTCCTTGGATTGGCTTTCAGCGTCAGGTCTGTCTTTACTGCTGTCCAGCGGTACATAGAGCATTTCAGCCTTAGCTGATGAGAAGCCTGCATTAAGCCCCTTGTTCCACTGCATAGGCGAACGTGAGCCAGTTCTGCCATAGCCACCCTCAACTGATGTCAGATTCTCCACATATCTCATGCCTATTTCGTCACCATAGTAGATAAACGGTGCGCCCGGCATTGTGAGCAGGAAAGCAAATGCAACACGCATTTCGTCTGTATCAAGGGTTCTTGCAAGTCTGTCCATATCGTGGTTGCCTGACGGGATACAGATAAGACCCTTGCCGTCTGTCTTGGCATAATTGGTTTTGTATGCTTCAACAAATTCTTTAGCCGTACCCTTGCCACGCTTTGAGAAATAAGGCTCTTCACAGCGGAAAAGGTCATTATAATGTGACGGACCAAAGTGCAACAGAAAGTCCATATGGAAGCCACCAATTATTGACTTGTCAGGTTCTCCCCACTCTGATACCATAGCGGCATATGGGAACTCCTTATCAAGAAATTCTCTTACGTTTTGCCAAAGTGCGATAGTGCCTTTGCCGTTCTCGTCATTCTTTACAAGAGAGCCTGCCATATCCACTCTGAAACCGTCTGCACCGGCACTAAGCCAGAAACGCATTATATCCTTGAGAGCCTCAAGTGTAGCTCTCGGACCCTCGTCATTCATAGACTGCTGCCACTTTTTATCAGGATCAGGCTTATAATATCCGTAGTTAAGTGCAGGCTGATGTGAGAAGAAATTCACGGCACATGAGCCGTCCCTGTCGGAGATACCACGGATACTAGCCATGCCGTCAGGCTCTACCCATATGCTGTCTGTCCACACATAGCGATCTGTGAACTCGTTCCTCTCGGCTTTCATTGATTCCTTGAACCACTTGTGAGTAACGGCAGTATGACCAGGTACAAGGTCGAGGAGGACGTGCATACCACGCTTGTGAGCTTCATTAAAAAGCTCAACCAAGTCCTCGTTAGTGCCATAACGTGGAGCGACTGTGTAATAGTCCTCAACGTCATAGCCTGCATCGCCAAAAGGTGATTTGAAGCATGGGTTTATCCAAATAGCGTTACACCCCAGCTCGCAGATATAGTCAAGCTTTTCTGTAATACCTTTGATATCACCGATACCGTCTGAGTTTGTGTCATTGAACGATTGTGGATAGATCTCGTAGAAAACTGCGTTGTCAAGCCACTGTGGCTGCTTTGTCATGATAATTCCTCCTGAATATCGTCAGAATATATTTATTAGTCTTCCATGCCCTTCATGTATTCCACGAACTGCTTTGCAACTCTCGGTGAACGTCCTGCTCTTGAAAGCGCATAAGCCTCAGCCTTTTGAAGCACCTCATCAATAGGAGTTTTAAGCTCGTATTGCTTTGCAAGCTTCTCAACTACATCAAGGTAGATCTTCTTGTCAGGCTTCTGATATGTGACAGTAAGTCCAAAACGGTCTGACAGTGAAAGAAGCTCCTGCATAGTGTCTTTGAAGTGTATCTCGTCACCCTCTCGTGAGGAGAACGTCTCGTGTACAAGATGTCTTCTGTTTGAGGTAGCATAAATGCAGAGATTGTCCGCAGTTGATGAAACGCTTCCTTCGAGGATAGCTTTCAGTGCCGCAAAATCATCATCGTCCTCTGTGAATGAAAGGTCGTCTATGAAGATAATGAACTTCAATGGATTTTTGCTTACCGTTTCTACAATGGCTGGTATCTCATGGAGCTGTTTCTTTTTAAGCTCGATAAGTCTGAGACCCTTGCAGGCATATTCGTTTGCTATAGCCTTGACAGTTGAGGACTTGCCTGTTCCGCAGTCACCATAAAGCAGAACGTTGTTGGCAGGCTTGCCTTTCAAAAGCGCAAGAGTGTTGTTTATGACCTCCTGACGCTCACGTTCGTAATTGTGCAGGTCGGAAAGCTTTATATCATCAGGATATTCAACCGGAACTATCTTGCCGTCTTTTATGACAAATACATGATACTGTGAGTAAATGCCATATCCGTACTGGCCAATAGCGTGTATCCTGTCGGCATATATCTGCGAGAAGTCAAGCTTTTGTGTAGCATATCTCGGCAGAAAGCCGTCATAGTCTATCTTTGAGATTATCTCGTCACTTGGTATCTGTGAAAGTTCCTCGATAACGGCAAGCTCGTTTGCAAGACATTCCTCCAAAAGCGCACCTGTCTCCTTGCCTTCTCCCTTTTTAAGCATAAAAAGGTTTTCATTTTCAAGAACCAGTTTGAGCATATATTCTGTAAGATTATCCGAATATGCAAAAAGCTCAGCCACAAAATCTGAGTATTTTTCTATAGCCATGTCGCTGTCAGATTCGCATACAGCAAGTGTGTCAAGTAGCTTTTCAAAGACAGGAACTTCATGTAAGCTCTTGAATATTACTAATGTGTGTGCCTGACGGCAGAGTGCCTTAAAATCGTGCATTATGAACACTTCTTTCTTCATATTTTATATTTATTCTTTATTATACAACATTTCATTACTTTTCGTCAACATCTACATTGCACGATTTTAACAAAAAACATTACCGCTTTTTGTAGCTTAAAGCAAAATATTTTTGCCCGTTATGATTTACTTTTGTTTTGAAAAATGCTATAATACTATAATAGACCATTATAGAAATAAAAGGAGAAATGGATATGACGGACAAAAACGTATCTATCATGAATATCGGCAGTATGGGTTATCTTCCACAGGTATTCAAAAAGATAGAGAATGAAAAAAAGCTTAACATTGTTTATTTGGGTGGCTCGATAACAATGGGCTGTAATGCTACAAAGACTGAGTTAAGATATGTTGACCGCAGTGCAAAATGGTGGCAGACGAATTTTCCTGACGCTGAGATAAGCTACTTCAATGCTGGTATTGGTGCAACTACCTCGCAGTTTGGGGTGGCAAGAGTGCAGGAACACGTCCTTGACAAACAGCCAGACCTTGTTTTCGTTGAGTTTTCGGTAAACGACAGCAGTTCGCCCCTATTTATGGAAACATACGAGAGCCTTGTAAGACGTCTGCTGAAAGCTGAGAGCGTCAAGGCAGTTGTGCTTATAAACAATCTTTTTTACGATACAGGCACAAATGCACAGGGTATACATAACGCTATCGGTCTGCACTATGACCTGCCTATCGTCAGTGTAAGAAACTACATTTTCCCTGAGATACAGCTTGGAAACGTTTGCCTTGCAGACTACACAGCGGATATGCTCCACCCTACAGACCTAGGTCACAAGATGATAGCTGATCTTATCTGCAATCTGCTTGATACAGAATATTCATACTATAAGAAGCTCGGCGCAGAGAAGAAGCCTTCACTTCCTGAGCCATTTACAGCAAGCAGATATGAGGACGCACAGCGTTTTCAGAACTATAGCTGTTCGCCCGTTATGGAGGGCTTTGAGCCTGATACTCATGCGGCAGAGCAGTGGAGCGATCCATTCAAGGGTGGTTGGATAGCTCACAAGCAGGGAAGTTGTATTAAATTCAACGTTAGTGGAAGTATTATAATGCTGCAATACAGAAAGACTATCAACAAGCCTGCACCTGTTGCATATGCTGTCATAGACGGTGACAGGCAAAACAAAGTTCTTCTTGACGCAAACTTTGACGAGGATTGGGGAGACCTTTGCTGTCTTGAGGAGATATACAGCGGAGCAAAGGGAGAACACACTGTTGAGATAGTTATTGACACAGAGGGTAAAGAAAATAGCGATTTTATGCTTATTTCTGTCATTACAGCAAACAAATAGAAACGTAAATAAGTGAAAAATTTTACTCGAATCTATTGACTTTATGACATAACGATTGTATAATAAATATATATTATTAAATTAGGAGGCATTCTCTAATGAACGATTTTTTCAAAATTGCTGACAAGTACCTCAAGCCGGTAACTACTGGTGCAGGTGTTGTTCTGGGTCTTGCAGTTACATATGCAGCAGGAAGCTATCTTTCAGGTATGAGCAAGCTGTATGGCGGTTTCTACACATTCATGTATGTACTGTTCTGGATAGCATTTGTTCTTCTTGTTATCTGCGGCATCTATGCACTTTTCAAGAAGTATGCAGGTTCTGTTCCACAGCAGAACGCTCCACAGCAGACATATGCACAGCCACAGGCTCAGGCCGCACCACAGGGTGAAAAGTTCTGCCCTACTTGCGGAGGTAAAGTTCCGGCTGGAAATCAGTTCTGCCCTAACTGCGGCAACAAGATAAACTAATCTTAAAGTTTTGCAGATAAAACGCCCTTGATTTTCAGGGGCGTTTTTTTGTTAGAAAACGCATAAAAGTATGCTAAATGGGGGATAAATATGTGCAGTTTGGAAAAAGTGAAAAAATTCTCGAAAACCTCTTGACAAATGGGTGGAAAATTGGTATAATAATTAAGTCGTTGCAGGACGATATGAGTTATTAGCTCAGTTGGCAGAGCATTTGACTTTTAATCAAAGGGTCCGGGGTTCGAATCCCCGATAGCTCACCACTAGGGAAATATCCTTAGTCAAGATCACGCCTTACTTTGTTAGGGCGTGATTTTTTTATGTCTGTTATATGTGATGATAAAATGGACAAGCAAGTGGTGATGAGCGGGCGACCTCAGATCGCCCCTGCACTGCATTATACAACAAAAAAAGCAGCCCCTGTGGACTGCTTTTTTCGAGCGTATAGCTTGATCCTTATACGACAAAAAACTATCTGGTTACGTTAAATGCGCCCATTTGTGGATAAACAGCGCTTTCGCCAAGTTCTTCCTCAATTCTGAGAAGCTGATTGTATTTTGCGACACGCTCACTTCTGCTTGGTGCGCCTGTCTTTATCTGGCAAGTGTTGAGAGCAACTGCAAGGTCAGCGATAGTTGTGTCTGCTGTTTCACCTGAACGGTGTGAAGAAATCGCAGTGTAGCCTGCCTTATGAGCCATTTTGATAGCTTCAAGTGTTTCAGAAACTGAGCCTATCTGATTGAGCTTGATAAGGATAGAGTTGCCACAGCCAAGGCTGATGCCCTTTGCAAGTCTTTCTGTATTTGTTACGAACAGATCGTCGCCAACGAGCTGCACCTTGCCGCCAAGCTCCTTAGTGAGAAGCTGCCAGCCCTCCCAGTCCTCTTCGTCGAGAGCGTCCTCGATAGAGATGATAGGGTATTTTTCAACGAGTTTCTTCCAGTGTTCGATAAGCTCGGCAGAAGTAAACTTTGTGCCGGCCTTTGGAAGAACGTACTCGCCCTTCTTTGAGCCTTTCCACTCGCTTGAGGCAGCGTCCATTGCTATCATGAAGTCCTTACCCGGCTCATAACCTGCGTTCTTCACAGCTTCGAGTATATACTGGATAGCCTCTTCATCGCTTGCAAGGTCAGGAGCGAAGCCACCCTCGTCGCCTACAGAAGTAGCAAGTCCCTTTGATTTAAGCAGGGCAGCCAGAGCGTGGAAAACCTCAGCGCACCAGCGGAGTGCTTCCTTAAAGCTTGGAGCGCCAACAGGCATTATCATAAATTCCTGAACGTCAACAGTGTTTGCAGCATGAGCGCCACCGTTAAGAATGTTCATCATAGGAACAGGAAGTCTGTTTCCTGAAATGCCACCGAGAAATCTGTAGAGAGGGATATCAAGAGAGATAGAAGCAGCTCTTGCAGCAGCGATAGAAACAGCGAGGATAGCGTTAGCACCGAGCTTTGACTTATCCTTAGTGCCGTCAGCCTTTATCATAGCCTTATCAACGGCATAGATGTCAGAAGCGTCAAGACCGCAGACAGCGTCATTGATAGCAGTGTTGATGTTCTCAACTGCCTTTGTTACGCCCTTTCCGCCATATCTGCCCTTATCACCGTCACGAAGCTCAAGGGCCTCAAACTCGCCTGTTGACGCACCGCTTGGTGCAGTGCCTCTGCCCACTGTTCCGTCTGCAAGATATACCTCAGCTTCAACAGTTGGGTTTCCTCTGGAATCCAGAATTTCACGTCCGATTACTTTTACGATCTCAAGATAGTTCATAATATAAGCTCCTTTTTAATATTATGCAGACTACCCGAACGCACCACCATTCGGGCTGATGACATTTCGCTCTTGTCATCATAGAGAAGTCTGCATGATCTATTCTCACGAGGTTAGTAGCTACTAACCACATTTATTTTACCATGCGTGAAGCCGTATGTCAATCTTAGTTAGTCATATCTAATATATTTTATAGGTATGCACAAAAGGTGTACTGCCTGCAGGCATGGCTATTGACTTTTTGAACAACAGATAAGCTTTGCGAAACTTTTCGTTTGTTATTATTGACAAGCTTTGTGAGAATATTCGTTTTGGGCATGATCTTATTTATGCTGAAAACCGCACAAAGTATGGTAGGGTATAGAAAAAAAGCGGTGCAGAGATTGTTCTCCAACACCGCCTTGATTTATTTCTCATTTCTCACTTAACTTTGCAAGTGCATTCGCCATTCTTAGATCGCTATCTGTGGTTATCTTGAAATTCAATGCGTCCCCAACGACAAGGTATATATCCTCATTACAAGCTGTAAACACAGAACAAGTATCCGTCAGCTTTTTATTTTGCTCCTCGCTAAGCGAATAATAATTCCTCCTCAGATCCCCAAGTCTGAAAGTTTGCGGAGTTTGCGCCTGATAAAGCTCGCTTCTGTTAAGCGTTTCCTTGACCTTTTCGCCGTCTGATTTTATTATGGTATCAACCGCAGGCATATAAGTTCCGCAGGCTGAATGTTCCCTCATCGCCTCGATATTGTCCTTTATTATCTTCTCCGTCACAAATGGTCTTACAGCGTCATGGGTGAGTATTATGTCCCCATCATTCTTACCATGTTCAGCGACTATTGCTTCAGCTATGTTCATTACAGTGCCGTTTCTGTCAGCTCCGCCGTCTATAACTCTTACACGCTCTTTGTCTATCCCGAAGCGTTCAAAAAGCTCGTTAGTGTATTCGTGCCAGTCAGGTTTTATGCCCACATAAACCATATCTATCTCTTCCACTGTAAGAAAAGCCCTCACAGTTCTGACTATAACAGGCACTCCGCCTATCTCTATAAACTGCTTTGGTATAACCGCACTTTTTACCCTAGAGCCACAGCCACCTGCAACTATCCCTGCAAATATCATTTTATCTTCTCCTCATATAAAAAAAGTTCGGGACAGCCGTCCGCCCCGAACTTTATCGTTGTGTATTGAATTTACTTTATGCCGTATTTTTTCAGCAGAGCTTCGATCTTTGTGTGTGGGTCGATGACCTGTGAGATAGACTTGTCATGATTGAGTGATGCAATGAAGTAAGCAATGTACTTAGAGCAGTCTACCTCATAGAACCATGGGCTTGAAAGTAGCTCAGGAGTTCTGTATGTGAGGTTTGTGCCGAATACACCGTCGATGATGCCGTCAGCATAAGCCTTGTTGAATGATTCAAGACCATTTGTGAAAATTGGATAAGTAGCATAGCAGTAGATCTTGTTAGCTTTACGCTTTTTAAGCTCTACAGCGATATCCAGCATCGACTCGCCTGATGAGATGATATCGTCGGCAATGAAAACGTCCTTGCCGGCAACGTCATTACCCATGTATTCGTGAGCAACGATAGGGTTTCTTCCGTCGATGATAGTTGAGTAATCTCTTCTCTTGTAGAACATACCAAGGTTTACGCCCAGAACAGACGCATAGTACATATTTCTGTTGATAGCACCCTCGTCAGGGGAGATTATCATGAAGTGATCCTTGTCAGGTCTGAAATCTGAAAGGTTTTTAAACATTGCCTTGAGAACCTGATAGGAAGGGATTATGTTGTCAAGACCCATGAGTGGAACAGCATTCTGTACTCTTGGGTCGTGAGCGTCAAAAGTAAGGATATTTGAAACGCCCATAGACTGAAGCTCCTGAAGAGCAACTGCACAGTCAAGAGATTCTCTGTAGTTTCTTCTGTGCTGTCTGCCGCCGTAAAGGGAAGGCATGATGATGTTTATTCTGTGAGCCTTACCGCCTGCAGCCTGGATTATTCTTTTAAGATCCTGATAATGATCGTCAGGCGACATACTGTTTTCCCTGCCGAAATAGTTGTATGTGCAGCTATAGTTTCCTACGTCGCAGAGAATGAAAAGATCGTCGCCTCTGATAGATGACTTGATAAGGCCCTTGCCGTCGCCGGAAGAAAATCTAGGACAAACAGCCTCAACAAGGAAAGTATCCTTAACAAATTCGTTTTCATTAGCCCATTTTGTAAGATAACCATCTACCTTCTTGCCAAGCTCGGAAGCGCCTGCCATAGCAATAAGACCAAGCGGTGCAACTCTTGAGTCATTGTCGAACAATACATTGTCAGCATTACCCATTATTATCATATCCTCCAATACTAATTGTTGTCTGACCTCAGGTCAGTACGAAACATACCAATATACATATATTATACTTTATAAATCCCGATTTTACAATAGCTTTTTTGCAAATAATAAATTTTTCTCACTTTTCACAAAAAACACACTGTTACTGCGGCACATTTAGACACAAAAATCAAGTAAACGTTTGCTGACCGCACGACAGGTAAACTTTTTTTGCATATATAAAAAATGTAGGTTTGTCAATCATATTGGACACTATTATTAAGAAATTCGATAGGCGAAAACCATTTGAGGGGACG